>NZ_JBXQQB010000003.1:427222-432936 GCF_057220535.1 Kitasatospora sp. NEAU-CNBT7
CCGGCTCCCGGAAAAGAAAGCCGATACACGGGGGGGGGTTGGTTTTGTCCTCCGCTTCCACGTCCCGGGCCCCTCCGCCGCCGAGCCTCGTCGTTCCGGGGATGGAGCGGGATGCCCGACGCCGCCGTTCGCGCGACGGCGAAGGGCGGCGGCGGGTGCGGGACGGGAGCCGGTGGCGTCGAACGGCCGGGGTTCAGTGGCCCCGGCGCGACCAGACCGGGCTGACCAGGCCGATCAGCAGTGCGGCAGCGCCAACCTGGAGCAGATGGCGGATCCAGTCGACCCCGGAGGTGTCACGGACGCCGAACGCGGCGGCCAGGCTGTTGCCGATCAGGCCCCCGGCGATGCCGAGCAGCACGGTCAGCCAGAGCGGGATCGCCTGGCGGCCCGGGAGCACCAGCTTGGCGAGCAGGCCGATCACGAGGCCCGCGAGGATGGCCCAGAGGATGGTCATGGGGACTCCCTTTCATCCGTTCCGTCCCGGCCGGTCCGGGGACCACCGTCGCGTGCCCGCGTTCCGCTGCCGCATGCATGCGACGCGGAGGTGGCCCGGCGAACAGCGCCTCGCCGATCCCGCCCTGCCGGTGTCCTGCCGATACTGCCCCGGCCGATCCCGCCGTGCTGGCTGCGCCGACGGCCTGCCCGCGCCCGATGCCCTGCCCCGGCCGGCGCAGGGGGACCTCGCCCGCAAGACCCGGGCCGGGCGAGGGCGCGACCGTGCTGCCCGTGGAGCGGCAGCCCGAGCGGCGAGCCGTACGTGGCGGTGGCCGGCCCCGGGCCCCGCCCGTGGGGCGACAATGGAAGCAGTACGACGTACGGCGCCAGCCGGCCGGTCCCGAGGCTCGGGGCGAGGGCCGGCCCGGCGGCGCGGCACGGTGGACGCGGTCAGGAGGCGATCGTCGTGGGTGCGGGCTTCTCCCGGCGGGAGCGTCAGGAACTGGCGGCGATCGAGCGCGGGCTGGCCCTGGGCGACCGCAGGCTGGAGCGGTGCCTGCGGACGGGCCGGATCGGCCTGCTGGGTCTGCTCGCCGGCCCGACCACCACGGTCCTGGCGTTGGTGGTGGTCGCGGTCGCGGCGGCCGGGGCGACGGCGGCCGCCGCGGCGCAGAGCCTGGGGTTGCTGGCCCGGATCGCTTTCATGCTGTGGGCCGCCGCCGTGGGATGCGCGCTGCGCCTGTGGGTGATCCGGCATCCCGACCGCCCGCTGAGCCGCTGAGCCGCTGAGCAACTGAACTGCACCGCCCCGCCGTTCGCGGGCGGCGCCCGAGGCGTATCGTACGGGCCGTGACCGAACTGATCTTCCGCGGGAGAGACCGGTACCGACCGTCCTGGAGGCATTTCGCGGGCCTGTGTGCCGTGTTGGCCGCACAGACCTCCGTCGCCGCCTACCGGCTCGGTCCGATCGGGACCTGCTGGGTGCTCGGGGTGACCGTCGTACTCATCGGCCTGGGACTCCTCCTGGCGTTCCGGAGCTGGACCACGGTCGGGGCCCGCGGCATAACCGTCTGCTGGGGCATCGGGCGTGGCCGGACCTACCCCTGGCACGAGATCCGGTGGATCGACGTACGCGAGACCCGGAGCCAGTACGGGACGTCGCTCGTGCCGCGGATGTTCCTCGTGAGCGGGCGGCGCCGCGCACTGCCCGGGCTGCAGCACAGCGAGTTCTACCCGGCCCCCGACTTTGCCGCGGAGTTCCGGCGGATCGTGGCCTGGTGGGAGCTGAGTACCGACGAGTCCGCGCGGGTCCGGCCGCCGAAGGGGCTGAGGGACCGGCTGACGCCCGCCGTGATCGCGGTCGTCGTCACGGTGCTCGTCGTGGTCGTCGGCGGACTGGTCCTCGTCCTACTGGGCACCTGAGGTTCCCTGCCCCGGCGCGGCCGTCGGACGGCGGGCCGGGGCAGCGGGCGCGGGTCAGGCGACGTGCAGGGTGAGGGCGGCGGTGTGCAGCTGTCCGGCGGTCCGGAACTGCAGGTAGACCCGCCAGTTGCCGGGTCGGCCGAGCAGGGCATAGAAGGTCAGCGCCGGTCCGCCGTTGTCCCCGGCGAGCGGGGTGATGGGATGGAGGTGGGCCAGGGCCAGGTCGCCTTCGTGGAACGCGCTGAGGTGGGCGTAGCTGCCGAGGTAGGGCTGGAGGTCCTGGACGGGCTGCCCGTCCTTGCTGAAGGTCACGGTCAGCGGGTCGGCCGTGCCGGCCGTCAGGTCGCCCTGGACGTCGACGGTGTAGCCGTCGGCCTCGGTGGTGCCCGCCACCGCGGGCAGCGGGACGGAGGCGGCCGGGCCGGGTACGGACACCGTTCGGCTGAGGACGAACTCGGTGCCCTTGCGCGGGCCGGCGTCGGGTGTGAACGAGGCGTACAGCCGCCAGTCGCCCGGCTCGAGGGCGGCCAGTGCGGCGGTCCAGGTGCCGTCCGCGGCCATCGTGGGGTGCAGGTGCTGATAGCCGGTCAGGTCCGAGCGGACCGCGTAGAAGTGCAGCCGTTCGGTCTGGACCTCGGCGAAGGCCGTGACCGGGCGGCCGTCCGGGCCGGTGATGGTGAACCGGTAGCTCTCCGCCCGGCCGGCGGCCAGGGTGGTGGTCGCGGGGTCGAGCCGGTAGCCGTCCTGTTCGGAGGCGAGACCCTCGCCGGCCGGCATCCCGGCCATGCCGGGCATCCCCGGCATGGTCGCCATCCCGGGCATCCCCGCCATCCCGGCCGTGCCGGGGGAGGCCGGCCCGTTCGCCGTCGCGTGGTGGTCCGCCCCGGGCGCGCCCGCGTGGGCGTGGGGCGCCGTCTGCGGGGACGAACCGCACGCGGCCAGGACGAGCAGGGCGGTCGCCCCCGCCGCCAGCGGGAGGGAGCAGAGACGCAGGACGCGGTGTCCGGCCCAGTGGTCGGTCATGGCGGGCCCTTTCGAGGGTGCGGGCGGTGCGGAGCCGGTGCACACGCCCGGGCCGGACGCCGCCGCTGCCCTTACCCGCCCCGACGCACTCCGGCCGGGAGAGGTCCCGGTACTCAGGAGATCCGCGGGCCCGGCGGCGATAACGGAAAACCGGACGGTTCTGCGGCGGAGTCCCGTACGGCCGGCGCCGCCCCGCCGTGGCGGTCGTCAGCGCCGGCGGCGCGCCTTCGCCGGAGGCCTGACCGGTGCATGGCCCCAGAACGCGCGGTAGAGCAGCATCCCCGCCGTGCCGCCCAGCCCGATCACCACGATCAGGACGGACGGGAAGAGCACCTGCCGCCAGCCGACCTGCGCCGGGAACGCCACCGTGGACGTCCGGTGCGGGTCGATGAGCACGGTCCGGACCGCGCCCGGCTCCAGCAGGGGCAGCCCGTCGCCCGGATCGGTGTCGGCCCTGACCTGCCGGCCGTCGGGCAGCGCGAGCGCCATGCCGTTCGGCCTGTGGTGCTGCGGGTCGGAGTAGTCCACCCTGACGACGGTGGCCTGCACCTGCTCGGCGTCGGCGTAGCGGTAGTGGTAGCGGGCCTGCGTACCCATCCACAGCAGGCCCAGCACCACGAACCCGCCGGACACGACGAGTCCGACCACCAGTTTCGTCCTGTCGTACAGCGCTGGTCCCAACACTTTCCGTGCCATGGCTCCCCCTTGATCCCCGGTGCGCAGAGCATAGGGCGCCCGGCCGGGAACAAGTAGCGGAATAGCTGTGTTGGCATGCTCGCGACGCCAGTAGGGTCGCGGTGCAAGAGAGAGGACGGGCAGATGAAGGTGCGCAACTCGCTTCGAGCGCTCAAGGCCAAGCCCGGTGCCCAGGTGGTCCGCCGGCGCGGGAGGACGTTCGTCGTGAACAAGAAGGATCCGCGGCTCAAGGCCCGGCAGGGCTGACCGGAACGGCCGGGGGTCGCGGGCGGGCCGCACCGGCCCCCGCGGCCCCCGGCCCCGGCCGGGCGGGCCCGTCAGGTGCGCTTCAGGTCGACCGGCCGGACCGGGACCCCGGCGGGCAGTGGACCGGCAAACCGTCATCCGGAGCCGGAGGCCCGGCCGTTGGGGACCGGCGATGTGGACCACCGCCGCCGCTCCGGTCGACGCGCCCGCCGACCCGGTCGCCCCCGACGGGCGGGTGGTGCGGACCGGGGGTGCCCACCGGAGGTGTCGACCCCGAGGTGTTCCCGGCGCACGAATCGCGGGGCGTGACCCGCGTACTAGAGTGGGTGCCAGGACGTGCTCGTTCCGGCCGTCCCGCGCCGCCGACCCCAGCGTCGAGCCCTGTGCGTCCGCTGCTGGTCCGCGGTGCGACCTCCGGAGCCGGATCCGGGCACTGAACTCCCCCTTCCGTGAGTGGAGTTCCGGACCACAGCGAGGAGAGACCCCGATGGGCTTCGTCACCTCCAAGGACGGCACGCAGATCTTCTACAAGGACTGGGGCGCGGGCCAGCCCGTGGTCTTCTCCCACGGCTGGCCGCTGACCGCCGACGCCTGGGACGCCCAGCTCAAGCTGATGGCGGACAACGGGTTCCGCGCCATCGGCCACGACCGGCGCGGAGGCGGCCGGTCCGGCCAGCCCTGGGACGGGAACAACCTCGACACCTACGCCGACGACCTGGCCGCGGTCATGGACACCCTCGACCTCCGCGACGCCATCCTGGTCGGCCACTCGACCGGCGGCGGCGAGGTCACCCGCTACCTCGGCCGGCACGGCTCCGGCCGGGTGGCCAAGGCGGTCCTGGTCGGTGCAATCCCGCCGCTGATGCTCAAGACCGAGGCCAATCCGGAGGGCCTGCCGATCGACGTCTTCGACGGGATCCGGGACGGCGTGCTCAACGACCGCTCGCAGTTCTACCGGGACCTCAGCGCCTCCTTCTACGGGGCCAACCGGGACGGATCCACGGTCACCCAGGGAATCCGCGACCAGTTCTGGCTCTGGAGCATGTCGGTGGGCATCAAGGGCGCGTACGACTGCGTCAAGGCGTTCTCCGAGACCGACCTGACCGAGGACCTCAAGAAGATCGACGTACCGACCCTGATCGTGCACGGGGACGACGACCAGATCGTGCCCATCGTGGCCGCCGGCGACAAGTCCTCGAAGCTGGTCAAGGGCGCGGTGTACAAGATCTACCCGGGCGCCCCGCACGGACTGGCGATGATCCCGAAGTTCGCCGATCCGTTCAACGCCGACCTGCTGGCCTTCGCCCGCAGCTGACCGACGGCGGTCGAGCTGCGGCACTCCACCGGCCGCCGGATGGCGGCCCGGGCGGGTGCCTCCTACTGTCGAAGGGCAAGCGGTCCCGGCCGGAAGCGCCGCCTCCGCCGTGTGGGCCCACACCCCGTGAGAGGGAGCCCGACCATGTCCACGATGTCCGAAACCCCCGTGCTCGACACCCTGGCCGCCATGACGCTCGACTCCATCGAGCGCTGTGGGATGAGCGCCGACATGCTGATCCTCACCCGCATCGCCGCGCTCGTCGCCATGGACGCACCGGCGATCTCCTACCTGGCCCACATGGGCCCCGCCGTCGAGGCGAACGTCACCCCGGAGCAGCTCCAGGACGTCCTGGTGGCCATCGCCCCGATCGTGGGCACCGCCCGCGTGATGGCGGCCGCCGGGCACATCACCGAGGCACTCGGCGTCGCCATCGCCGTGGCCGACGCCGACATGATGGACCGCATGGGCGAGTAGCCCGCCGGGCCCGGCCGTCCCGCACCGCGGGGACGGCCACCGGGCGCGGGGACCGCGGTGCGGCGGGCAGGAACTCCGGACCCACCGCACCGCGGTCCCC
>NZ_JBXQQB010000004.1:0-135980 GCF_057220535.1 Kitasatospora sp. NEAU-CNBT7
CACCCCCGTACACCGTGCACACTGGACTGGTAAGGAGCACCGGACATGCAGGACATCGCCGAGCAGCTGCACGCCTGGCACGCCGCCGGGCGCTCCTTCGCGGTGGCCACCGTGGTCGGCGTCTCGGGGAGCGCGCCGCGCGACCCGGGTGCGGCGCTGGCCGTGGACGCCGCCGGCGAGGCGATCGGCTCGGTCTCCGGCGGCTGCGTCGAGGGCGCGGTGTACGAGCTGTGCCAGGAGGCCCTGGAGAGCGGCGAGCCGGTGCTGCAGCGGTTCGGCTTCAGTGACGAGGACGCCTTCGCGGTCGGTCTGACCTGCGGCGGGATCCTGGACGTCTTCGTCCAGCCGGTCGTGCCGGGCGCCGATGCCGCGCTGGACGCCGGGATCGCGTACATCGCCTCCGGCACCCCGGTGGCGCTCGCCCGGGTGATCGACGGACCGGCCGGGCTGCTCGGCGCCACCGTCGCCGTCACCGCCGGGACCCACCACGGCTCGCTCTCCCCCGCGCCCTCCACCACGGCCGCCCTGGAGCGGTCCGCGGTCGCCGAGGCCCGGGCGATGCTGGACGCCGGCCGCACCGGCCGCCTCGAGCTGGGTCTGGACGGGCGCCCCTGCGACGAGGGCCGGGGCACCGTCACGCTGTTCGTCGAGTCCTACGTGCCGGCCCCGCGGATGCTGGTCTTCGGTGCCATCGACTTCGCCGCCGCCGTGGTCCGGATCGGCAAGTTCCTCGGCTACCGGGTGACCGTCTGCGACGCCCGCCCGGTCTTCGCCACCGAGCGCCGCTTCCCGGACGCCGACGAGGTGGTGGTCGACTGGCCGCACCGCTACCTGGACTCCCAGCTGGACCGGATCGACGGCCGTACCGTGCTCTGCGTGCTCACCCACGACGCCAAGTTCGACATCCCGCTGCTGGAGCGTGCGCTGCGGCTGCCGGTCGGGTACGTCGGCGCGATGGGGTCGCGCCGCACCCACCGGGACCGCAACGCCCGGCTGCGCGAGGTGGGCCTGACCGACGCCGAGATCGGGCGGCTGCGCTCGCCGATCGGCCTGGACCTCGGGGCCCGCACGCCGGAGGAGACCGCCGTGTCGGTGGCCGCGGAGATCGTCGCGCACCGGCGCGGCGGCAGCTGCCTGCCGCTGTCGGCCGGCCAGGGCCCGATCCACCACGACCTGGCCCGGGCCGAGGCCGAGCAGCCCCGGGCCCGCCGGCGCTCGCACGCGGCCTGACCGACCTGCGCCGCGACCGGCCCGGCGGGACACTGGTGGGCGAGGACCCGTCCGGCCGCCATGGCCGGCCGGTCGCCATCCCCGGCGGTACCGGCCGGGCCCCGCCCGTCGTACCCGCGCGCCCGCCGGCCGCCGCCCGCAGCGGAAGGACGCCCGACGATGCGCACGATGATCCAGGTCGAACTCGACACCGAGGTCTGCAACCGGCTGATCGCGGACGGCGGGATGACCGCCGCGGTGGAGAAGATCCTGAGCACCCTGAAGCCGGAAGCCGCCTACTTCCACCCGTACGCCGGCCGCCGTGCGCTCACGCTGGTGGTCGACCTGGCGGACCCGGCGGCCGTGGTGCCGCTCTGCGAGCCGTTCTGGCTGGAGTTCAACGCCGAGGTCACCGTCTTCCCGTGCATGAACGCCGAGGATCTGGCGACCGGGATCGACCGGCTCGGCACCGGCTGACCCACCCCCCGGCCCCTCCGCCTGACACATCGTCACCAGCCCGACGCGGCAAGCGCGTCGGGCTTTTCCCATGCCCTCCCACCTCCGCCTCTCCCCCTCCCCCCATGATCGGAGATGAAACATGGCGACATCTCCATTCACATCCGTTGACACGCTTGAGCGGCCACCGCCATGCTGAGCCAGCCGAAATGACTGTCCGTCAAACGGACGTTCATTTCAGCCGTCCTTCGTCACTCGTCTCCGCCCGAGGAGGTGAACAGCATGAAGAAGATCGTCATCCGCAAGTCCGGCCCGGTCCGCATGACCAGCGCCGCCAAGGCCCTGTACGCGCCGTGGGACTGCATCGTCGTCGCCGTCTGACCGGCTTCCCGCCGTCACCCGTACCCGAGAAAGGGGTGCTTTCGCATGAAGAAGATCGCCATCCGCAAGTCCGGCCCGGTCCGCATGACCAGCGCCGCCAAGGCGCTCTACGCGCCGTGGTCCTGCATCATCGTCGCCCAGGTCTGACCTCGGCCCCGACCGGGCCGTCCGCCGGATCCGCGGATGGCCCGGCTCGGCCGTCCCCGCGCGCAGGAGGAACCCTTGCCAGCCCGTCCGGACAGCGAAACCGCGCCGAGCCCGCTCGACCGGCCCCAGCCGATGCACCCCCTGGTCTTCCACCCCGAGGGCGAGGACGTGGTCGTCGGCCGCGCCGACACCGACACCTACGTGGTGCTCCCGGTGGACGGCGCCTACCTGGTCCACCTGCTGGCCGAAGGCACACCGCCGAACCGGGCCGCCGCCGCGTACCGCGAACGCTGGGGCGAGGACGTCGACATCCAGGACCTGCTCGACTCCCTGGACGAGCTGGGATTCCTGCTCGCCGACGGCGAGCGCGCCGCCGAGCTGCGCCCGGTCCGCCACCAGCGGCTGGGCAAGGCGCTGTTCGGCCCGGCCGCCTGGGTCTGCTACGCCGCGCTGACCGTCCTGTGGCTGGTCGAGAGCGTCCGCACACCGGACCTGCTCCCCGACTTCCACCACATCTTCTTCACCCCGTACTACAGCGTGATCGCCCTGTTCCTGCTGGCCGGCCAGACCCCGCTGATCGCGCTGCACGAGGCCTTCCACGCGCTGGCCGGACGCCGGATCGGCCTGCACTCGCACTTCCGGCTCGGCCGCCGGCTCTACTACGTGGTCGCCGAGACCTCGATGGACGGGCTGGTCGCCGTCCCCCGCCGGCAGCGGTACCTGCCGATCCTGGCCGGCATGCTGGCGGACGTCCTGGCACTCGCCGCGCTGACCCTGGCCGCCGACCTGCTCCGCCGGCCCGACGGCAGCTTCCCGCTCGCCGCCGGCCTGTGCCTGGCCCTCGCCTACGCCACCGTGCTGCGGCTCGCCTGGCAGCTGCTGTTCTACCTGCGCACCGACCTCTACCTGCTGATGACCACCGTGCTCGGCTGCGTCGACCTGCACACCGCCGCCAAGCACGTGCTGCGCGACCGGATCCGCCGGCTCACCGGCCGCCCCCGCGCCGACGACACCCACCTGCACCCCACCGACCTGCGGGTCGCCCGCTGGTACAGCTGGCTGATGGTGCTCGGCTACACGTTCACCCTGCTGCTCGGCGCCACCGCCGCCGTCCCGATGGCCTACCACGTGGTCGTCGGGGTGCTGGGCCGGTTCACCGGCAGCACCTCCGTCGTCGAACTGGTCGACTCCGTCACCGTGCTGGCCCTCAGCGGCGCCCAGCTGGCCGTCGCCGCCGCCATCGCGGTGCGCGACCGCCGCGCCGCCCGGGCCGCCGCGGCCGGCTGACCGCCGCCCGCCCCCGCAACCACCGTTCCCGTCCGAAAGGCAGCACCGTCATGGCCGAGCACCGGCACCACTGGATCCGGGCCACCCACCGCAGCGCGGCCGACGCCGCCCGCCCCGGCCTGGACCTGCCGCCCGTGCTGGCCACCGTGAGCGCCCACCGACGGCTGCGCGGGCCGTACACCGCCGTCGGCTCCCTGCTGCGGGCGGTGGTCCCCGACGCCCTGGAACGCTGCCCCGACGCGGTCGCCCGCCACGACGTGGAGATCCTCTCCGCCGCACCGGAACTGCGCCGCACCGTGCAGGCCACCCGCGAGACCCTGACCTCGCTGGCCATCCCCAAGGAGCGCACCCGCTTCTACTCCCGGCTGCGCACCCTGCGGCTCAGCCACGGCCTGGTCGAGTTCCTCACCGCGTACGCCCGCAGCCTGGACGACGGCCCGCGCACCCTGGTGGTCGAGGACCTCCAGCACGCCGACCCGACCGACCAGGAGTTCGTCGCGGTCCTGCTGCGCCGCGCCGACCCCGCGCTGATCACGGTGGTCGCGGTCACCGACGCCGCGGGGCCCGCCGCGGTCGACGGGCCCACCGAGGCGCCGCTGCCCGCGGCCCTGGCCGCGCACTGCGCCGTGCTCGACGTGGACGGGCCGCCGCCCGCGCTGCCCGCCGACCCGGCCCGCGCCTGGGTCGACAGCGACGGCACCGCCGACGACCCCCGGCTCGCCGAGGCCTACCGGGCGCTGCCCGCCGAGCGCCGCGCCGCCCTGCACGACCGGCGGCAGCTCGAACTGGCCGCCCTGGACCAGGAGTCGCTCGCACTCGGCGCCCTCACCTGGCACGCCCAGTACGGCAGCGACCGGCCGGCCGCCGTCACCACCCTGCGCCGGGCCCTGGACACCTGCATCGACCTGGGCTTCTACCACGCCACGGTGGAACTCGGGGAGCGCGGGCTGACCCTGGTGCGGCCCGACGAGGACCTGGACGCCTGGTGGGCCTTCACCACCAAGATGACGACCTCCTTCGCCGCCCTCGGCCTGCCCGAGCGCTCGCTGCCGTTCTACACCGAGGCCCGGGCGGTCACCACCCACCCGGTGGTCCACATGCAGGCCGCCTACGCCACCTCGATGCTCTACACCCGACACTTCGACGCCACCCAGCGCGACCACCTGCTCGCCCGCGGCTGGATCAACCAGGCCATCGCGCTCGCCGAACAGATGCCCGACCCCAAGGAGCGGGTCGCCCGCGCCGTCTTCAACCGCAACGGGCTGGCCCTGATCGAGATGCACCAGGGCAACCTGGCCGGCGCCCTCACCCTGCTCGACGAGTGCCTGGCCAAGCTGGACGAGACCCTCGCCCCGGACGAGCACGCCCTGCACCGCTCGGTGCTGCGGCACAACCGCGCCCAGGTGACCGGCCAGCTCGGAATGCACGCCGAGTCGATCGCCGACTTCACCGAGGTGATCACACTCGACCCCAACTACGCGGAGTACCACTTCGACCGGGGGCTGGCGCACCGCAGCCTCGGGCGCCCGGCCGAGGCACTGGCCGACTTCGAGCAGGCCGTCAGGCTCTCCCCGCCGTTCCCCGAGGCGTACTACAACCGCGCCGACGTGCGCTCCGAACTCGGCGACCTGGAAGGCGCGGTGGCCGACTTCGGGTACGTCCTGGAGCTGGACCCGGCGTTCCCCGACGCCCACCTCAACCGGGCCGGACTGCTGCTCGCCCTCGGCGAGGCCGAGGCCGCCTGGCAGGACGTCCGCGACGGCCTGGAACTGACCCCGGACAGCGCCGAACTCCTCTGCCTCAAAGCACAGTTGCACCTCGACGCGGACAACACCGAACAGGCCCTCGAGGCGCTCGGACGCGCCCTGGAGGCCGACCCCGACTACGCCCCCGGCTGGGCGCTGCGCGGGGCGCTCGGCTACGAGCGCGGCGACCTGCCCGCGGCCGTCGCCGACCTGGGCCGCGCCGCCGAACTCTCCCCCGACCCGGAGATCCGCTTCAACCTGGCCGTGGCGCTGCGCGAGTCCGGCCGGAGCGACGCCGCACTCGAGCTGCTGGACGCGCTGCTGGCCGAGGACGACGACCCGGACGTCCGGGCCGAGCGGGAGCTGTGCCTGAACAGCCGGTGACGGTGCGCCGAGCGGCCGGCGACCACCGCGCCACCGCCGCCCGACCGGCACCTGACGGCCCGCCGGCGACCCGGCGGCCACCTGGGACGCGACACTCGAAAGCCGCTTGATCCGCACCAACTCCGCACCTGGCCCGCACCACCCACGGTATCCGCGCCCGGCCGGCGCCAACTACGATGTCCCGGGAACAACCCTGACACCAGCTGTGCTCAACCGGCCGGCGTGGGACCCGTGAGGGAGGCGCTTTGACTGGTCCGGACCTTGACCCGCCCACACTCAGCGACCGGATCGACCGGCTTTTCCAGGTCGTCCGCCGTCCGAGTGGCGAGCCGTACAGCCACGAGGAGGTCGCCAGGGCCTGTCGGGAGGCCAGCGGGGAGACATTTTCGGCCACCTACCTCTGGCAGCTGCGCACCGGCCGGCGGGACAACCCGACCAAGCGTCACCTGGAGTCGCTGGCGCAGTTCTTCCAGGTCCCGCCCTCGTACTTCTTCGACGACGAGCAGAGCGACAAGATCACCGAGGAGCTGGCGCTGCTCGGTGCGATGCGCAACGCCGGCGTCCGGGAGGTCGCGCTGCGCGCCGTCACCCTGTCGCCCGAAGGGCTCGGCACCATCAGCGACATGATCGAGGCGATCGCCCGCAGAGAGGCCAGATCCCAGCGGTCCGAGTGATATCTCCGGTCCGGCGCCCGCGCCTAGGATCATCGGGGGTGGTCGACCGGACGGCAGGGTGGGAGTGGCGCGATGGCATGGGCGGACCGCGACGGCAGAAGGCTCTGGCGCCGGTGTCAGCAGCTGGTCGCCGACGCCCCGCTGCCCGTGCCCTTCGAGATCGCCGGGTTCCTCGGCGCGCTGTCCGAGCAGCTCGGCCGGCCGATCGAGCTGATCCCGCTGCCGGCCGGGGTCCGGGCCCCCTGCGGGGTCCTGGTCAGCACCGACCGGGCCGACTACATCGGCTTCCCCACCGACACCACCCCGCTGCACCAGCAGCACATCGTGCTGCACGAGGTCGGGCACCTGCTGTGCGGCCACCGCGGCGGCCCCGGCGGCCCGGACGGCACCACCGCCGGACCGCTCTTCCCGCACCTGTCCGGTGAGTTGATCCGCCGGGTGCTCGGGCGGACGGTCTACACCGAGGTGCAGGAGCAGGAGGCCGAGCTGTTCGCCTCGCTCGCCCTGCACCGGGCCAGCCGGGCCAGACCGGCCGTGCCGCCGGGACCGCCCGGCGAACAGGGCCCCGCCGGGCGGCTGGGCTCGATCTTCGACCGGCCGGCCCGCTGGGGTTCCTGCCCGTGATCGACCTCGCGGCCGCCGCCGCGTGTGTGATCGCCCTGCTCGGCATCGGCTTCCGGCTCCACCAGGTCCGCGGCACCCGGCCCGCCGCCGGGACGCTGTACCTGGTCGCGTTCGCGCTCTGCATGGCCGTGGCGATGGCGGCGCTCTCCCCCTCGGCCTCGGCCGCCGCCCACGGCCGGCCCCCCTGGGCGCTCGCCCTCGCCCTGATCGGCGGCGAACTCAAGATCGCCGCCCAGGGCTTCCTCGCCCTGCTCGCCCTGTCCGTCGAACCGCCGCGGCGCGGCCGGCGGCTGATGATCCGCCAGGCGATCGGCACGCTGGCGGTGATGGCGGCCGGCGCCGCCGCGTTCCTGCTCGCCCATCCGACGCCCGCGACCGGCGGCCTGTACGTGGACCCGCCCGGGCGGCCCACCCTGACCTGCTACAACGCGCTGTTCACCGCCCACGCCACCTGGTGCCTGGCGGTCTTCCTGCTGCTGATCGGCCGGGCCGCGCGGCAGGTGCGGGACCGGCTGCTGCGGACCGGGCTGCGGCTGGTCCTGGCCGGGGCCGCGGTCGGACTGGTCTGGGCGGTGCTGAGCATCGGCCCGCTGCTGGACGCCCTCACCACCGGCCACCAGCTCACCCGGGAGGACCACGTCTCCGCCACCGCCAGCGTGCTGGCGCTCACCCTGGGCATCGGCGGCGCCACCCTGACCGCCTGGGCCGGGCTGCCGGCCCGGCCGCTGCGCCGGCTGCGGGCCTGGTACCGGTACCGCAGGCTGGCCCCGCTGTGGGCGGCGCTGCGGACCGCCGTCCCGGAGATCGCGTTCGACGCCGCCGGGGCGGCCGGCGGCCACCGGCGGTCCACGGACGCCGAGTTCGCGCTCTACCGGAGGGTGATCGAGATCCGCGACGGCCAGCTCGCCCTGCGCGCCCACCTGCGGCCGGAGGTCGCCGAGCGGGCGGCCGCCGAGGCGACCCGCCACGAACGCGCCGATCCGGGCCGGCTGGCGGCGACGGTGGAGGCCGCGGTGCTCGCCGCCGCGATCGAGGCCGCGGCGGCCGGCCGGCCCGGATCGGCCGCCCCGGGCGGCTACCTCCCGCCCCAGATGCCGGCCGACCCGGACGTCGAGGCCGCCTGGCTCTGCCGGGTCGCCAAGGCGTACGGGTGCTCGGTGACGGTGCGCCGGATGCGCGGCCGGGCCCGGGCCGAGCTCGCCGCCGAGGCCGGGGCGGGCCCCGGCGCCGAGTGAGGTCAGCCCACGTTCAGGCGGGCGGCCAGGCGCAGCAGGCCCGGGGAGAGCCGGCCGAGCAGCCGGGCGGCCTTGGCCTCGACGGTGACCGGGACGACGGCTTTGCCGGTGTCGACGGCGCGGACGATCTCGGCGGCCACCTTCTCGGGCGGGAATCCCCGGCGGGCGTACAGCTTGGCGGCCCGCTGCTGCTTGGCGGCCTGTTCGGCGGCGCCGACGGCGGAGAAGGTGGAGGTGCGGGTGATGTTGGTGTTGACGATGCCCGGGCAGATCGCCGAGACACCGATGCCGTGCGGGGCGAGTTCGGCGCGCAGGCAGTCCGAGAGCATCAGCACGCCGGCCTTGCTGGTGGCGTACGCGGCGAGCACCTTGGAGGGCAGGTAGGCGGCGGCCGAGGCGAGGTTGACGATGTGTCCGCCCTCGCCGCGTTCGACCATCAGCTTGCCGAACGCCCGGCAGCCGTGGATGACCCCCCAGAGGTTGACGTCCAGGACCCGCTGCCACTCCTTCTCGGTGGTCTGCAGGAAGGTGCCGGAGTGGCCGATGCCGGCGTTGTTGACCACCACGTCCGGCACCCCGTGCTCGGCTGCGACCTGCAGCGCGAAGGCGTCCACGGCGGCGCCGTCGCTGACGTCCAGCGGGTAGGCGTGCGAGGGGGCGCCGACCAGGGTGCAGAGTTCGGCGGTGCGGCGGGCGGAGTCCAGGTCGAGGTCGGCGACCACGACCCGGGTGCCGCGCTCGGCGAAGGCGAGTGCGGTGGCCCGGCCGATGCCGCTGCCGCCGCCGGTGACCACGGCCAGCCGGCCGGTGTCCGGCGGGCCCTGGGGGTGGCCCGCGGCGGTGCGGGCGGCGAAGTCGCGGACGAGTGCGGCCACGGCGGGGCCTTTCTCCAGGAGGGCCGACCAGTGGGTCGCGTTCAGGGTCCGCCTGGTCAGCCGGGGCACCCAGCGCTCCAGGCCCTCGGACAGGAAGTCCGAGACGTAGTGGTCGCGTTGCAGGGTGACGAGCTGGACCGGGACCTCGGTGGGACGCTCGCGCGGGTTGCGGACGGCGGGCCGCATGTTGGCCCGGTACAGCTCGAGGCCGCGGACCGCGTCCTGCCGCAGGGTCGCCTGCGGGTGGCCGGGCCGCGGGGTGACGGCCTCCAGGTCGCGCAGGATCCGCGGCCAGGCGCGGGCCAGCCACAGCCGCCAGGTTGCGGGCGCGAGCACCGGCAGGTGGAAGGCGGTGATGTACCAGGAGTGGGCACCCTGGACCAGCAGTTGCCGCAGGTGGCGCGGGGTGGGGCGGCGCAGCCGGTGCCGGATCCAGAAGCCCGTGTGGTCCAGCGAGGGCCCGGACATGGTGGTGTAGGAGGCGATCCGGCTGTCGGCGCCCGGTTCGGTGACGGCCTCCCAGGACTGCACCGAGCCCCAGTCGTGGGCGACCACGTGCACCGGCGCCTGCGGACTGACCGCGTCGGCGACCGCGAACAGGTCGGCCGCGAGCAGTTCCAGCCGGTAGCCGCTGCGGGCGGCCGGGACGCCGGACTGTCCGGCGCCGCGGACGTCGTAGCGCACCACGTGGTGGTCGGCGGCGAGGTCGGCGGCGACGTCGTCCCAGACGGCGTGGGTGTCGGGGTAGCCGTGCACCAGGATGACGGTCGGGTGGGCCGGGTCGCCCTGCTCGAACACGGCGAGCGGCAGGCCACCGGAGTGGACGGTGCGGCGGCGGACGGTCATCGGGCCTCCTGCGGGCGGAACCGGTCGGTGGTGGCGGGCTCGGCGGCGTTCAGGGCCGTCCAGCGCCGTACGTGCGGAAGGTCGTCGTCGAGCCAGTAGGCGTCGTCCTCGGTGACCACCAGCAGCTCCTCGAACTTGATGCCCACCTCGCGGAAGCCGATGTGCGGCTCCACCGCCCACAGTCCGGGGGTGGGCGCGTGCCGGGAGGCCCGGCCGTCGGCCCACAGCGGCGAGCGGCCGTGCAGGCGTTCGCCGATCAGCTCCCGGCCGAGGGTCTGGAGCGTACGCACCCCGAAGCCGAACAGGCTGACCCCGGCCGGTCCGCGCGAGGTGGTCCGGGTGACCTGGTGGCCGATCACCCGGCCGGGGTAGACCCGGTGCCGGTTGTCGTAGCCGTGCGCGGCGATCTGGGCGTCGACGGCGGCGTACACCTGGTCGAGCGGCTTGCGGGCCTTCACCTCGCGCAGGATCAGCTCCCGGTAGACCTGGAGGTCGCGGGCGAGCCGGTCCCAGACCGGGTTGTCGCCGACCTTGCCGCCGTAGCCGATGTCCGCGGTGTAGCCGTCGACCACGGGCGCGCAGTCCAGGACGTACGGCATGCCCTCCTCCAGCCGGCGGCTGCCGGCGAAGAACTGCAGCGGGGTGTGGAAGTGCCGGAACGCGGTGCGGTCGCCGAACCAGGCGAACGGGACGTGGAAGAAGTCCTGCACCCCGGCGCCGACCAGGCGGCGGCGCAGCTCGGCGGTGGCCTGGCGTTCGGTGACGCCGGGTTCGATCCAGGCGGCGACCTGTTCGGCGCAGTGGTAGGCGAGCTGCTGGGTCTCCCGGAAGCGGGCGAGGTCGTGCTCGCGGTACGGGAAGGCGGGCATGGGCATCCGGCTACTCCTTGGCGGCGGGGCTTGGTGGGTGGCGGCTCCGGGCGGGGGCACGCGTCGGGCGCGTCGGGCGCGTCGAGCGCTCAGGGCGGTCGGTGGGCCCGCCCGGCGCGCGGGTCTCACACGTCGAGGACGAGCGTCTCGCCCTCCGCGGCCCGGGAGACGCAGGGCAGCAGTGCTCCGGCGGCCCGGGCCTCGGGGGTGAGGCGGCGGTCGCGGTGCTCGGGTGTCCCGGCGAGCAGGCGGACCTCGCAGGTGCCGCAGAAGCCCTGGTGGCAGGAGTACGGCAGGTCGGGCCGCAGCTCGCGGGCGACGTCGAGGGCGGAGCGGTCGGCCGGGACGGCCACCTCCGGGCCGTCGGCGCCCAGCCGCAGGGTGAAGGGGCGGCCGTCGGCCACGGGTGCGGCGCCGAAGCGTTCGAAGTGCAGCGCGCGGGCGGGTGAGGCGTCCATCGCGTGCTGCACGGCGGCGAGCATCGGGGCGGGCCCGCAGCAGTAGACGGCCGCCCCGCGGGGCGCGCGGGCGAGCAGGCCGGCGGCGTCCGGGAGGCCGTGCCGGTCGTCGGTGCGGATCTCGACCCGGTCCGGGTCGAGGGCGCTCAGCTCGTCCGTGAAGGGCAGGGCGGCGGCGGTGCGGCCGGTGTGCACCAGGTGCCAGTCGAGTCCGCGCCGCTGCGCCTCGCGGACCATCGGCAGCAGCGGGGTGATCCCGATCCCGCCGGCCAGGAACAGCACGGCGTCCTCGCCGCAGAACGCGAATCCGTTGCGGGGCCGGCGGGCCGTCAGCTCGGCTCCGGGGCGCAGCTCGTCGTGGATCTCCACCGAACCACCGCCGCCGTCGGCGATCCGGCGCACGGCGATCCGGTAGGCGGTGCGGTCCGCCGGGTCGCCGCAGAGCGAGTAGTGCCGCTGCCGGCCGGAGGGCAGGGTGAGCAGCAGCCGGGCACCGGGCTGCCAGGGCGGCAGCTGGGCGGGGCCGGCCGCGGGGCCGGTCAGCCGGAGTTCCACCACGTCCTCGGCGACCGGGCGGCGGGCGGCGAGGGTGAGCCGCAGCGGCGGGAGGGTGCGGGCGGGCGGGCGGCGGGGGCCGCGGCGCAGGCCCGGGGAGCCGAGCCTGGGGGTGTACCAGTCGCTGAAGGCGGTCAGCCGCTGGAGGAAGCGGTCCGGGCGGGGGCGCCCGTACAGGTCGGGGGGCGGGGTGGTGGGGTCCATCGGGGCGGCTCCGGACGGGAGTTCGGTTCGGGCGGGCGGTTCGTCGGGCGGGAGCGTCGGCGGGCGGGTTCCTGGGACCGTGGGGCACTTTGGGGTCGACGTCCTGCCGAGGGCCGGGGGCGGAGCGCCGCGGGACGGGAGCTGCGGCACCGTCGCTCCTGCGGGTCACCCCTGGCGCGGGGGCTCCCTGCGCTCCGGTGCGGCCTGGGGCAGCGCGGCGGCGCGGGCGGCCGGGGAGGCGGCGAGGTAGCCGAGGGCCTGGCTGGAGGAGCCCTCCTGGGTGGGGTGGTAACCGGGGCGCAGGTAGCGCAGGGCGGAGCGGACCATCCGGGCGGGCTCGGGGAGCATGCCGCGGCGGGCGATCTGCTGGGCCTGCCGCCAGGTGGGCCGGAGCCGGCCCTCCAGGGTGGGGTCGGCGGCCAGCAGGAAGCGGACCCCGCGCACCCACAGGTGGGTGAGGAGCGGGCCGGACAGCGCCATGCCGCGGATCCGGCGCCAGTAGCCGGGGTCGAGGTGGACCATCAGGTCGTAGGCGACGCTGCGGTGTTCGACCTCCTCGGCGCCGTGCCAGCGCAGCAGGTCGAGCATGGTGGGGTGGGCCTCGGCGCGGTCCAGGCCGGGCGAGTTGAGCGCCCAGTCGCCGAGGAAGGCGGTGAAGTGCTCGATCGCGGCGACGTAGGCGACGCGTTCGGTGATGCTCTCGCGGCGCCGGGCGGCGCTCAGTCCGGGGCGCTCGCCGAGGATCCGGTGGAACAGCCAGCTGACCTGGCGCACGTACGGGCGCGGGTCGAGCCCCTGGCCGAGCAGGTGGTCGAGGACCTCCTGGTGCGCCTCGGCGTGGATGGCCTCCTGGCCGATGAAGCCGAGCACCTCCTCGCGCAGCTGCTCGTCGGTGATGTACGGCAGGGCGTCCTTGAAGACCTGGACGAACCAGCGTTCGCCCTCGGGGAGCAGCAGGTGCAGGACGTTGATGGTGTGGGTGGCCATCGGCTCGTCGGGGATCCAGTGCAGGGGCAGCTCGGACCAGTCGAAATGGACGTCCCGGGGCTCCAGGACCAGGCTGTCGTGCACGGCGGTGGGGCGGGGCATGGGGTGCCTCCTGACCTGCTGGGGAGCGGCGACCAGCAGCAACCTACTCGCGGGTAGGGCGGCGGACAAGGGTTTCTGCGAGTCTTATCGACATTCAGTCTAATAACGTTCCGGCACCCCGGGAAGAGCGTCCGGACCGGCCGATAGGCTGGGATCCGGGACGGACCCCCGACAGCGGGGCACCGAGGCGAAGGAGCGGCGCAGTGGTGGAGCAACCGGAAGGACTCGGCTCGGGCACGGTGGCCGGCCTGCTGCGGGAGCGGCCGCCGATGGACCGCGCCCTGCCCGGCTTCGACCCGGCCCAGGCCCCCGCCACGCCCGGCCCGCTGTTCGTCGAGTGGCTGCTCGGCGCGTTCGCCGCCGACGTACCGGACCCCCAGGTCGCCACCCTGTCGACGGTCGACGCGGAAGGGTGGCCGGACGCCCGGATGCTGGTCCTGCGCGACGTCGACACCGAGGGCGCCGGCTGGCTGTTCGCCGGCGACACCGACAGCCCCAAGGGCCGCCAGCTGACGGCCAACCCGAAGGCCGCGCTCACCTTCTACTGGCCCGCGCTCGGCCGCCAGGTCCGGATCCGCGGCGAGGTCGAGAGCGCCGCCCCCGAGGTGTCCGCCGCCGAGTTCCTGACCCGCTCCCCCGGCGCCCGCGCGGCCGCGTTCAGCGGTCCGCAGAGCGCCCCGATGGCCTCGGCCGCCGAGTACGACGCCGACTTCACCGCCGCCCTCGCCCGGCTGGCCGCCGACCCGGCCCTGGTCGCCCCCGGCCACACCGTCTACACCCTGCGCGCCACCACCGCGGAGTTCTGGCAGGGCGACCGCGGCCGCCGCCACGTACGGCTGTGCTACCGGCGCTCGGCCGACTGGCAGCGCACCCTGCTGCGCCCCTGACCGGACGGACCCGGCGGGCCGCCGGTCAGACCGCCATCGCCAGCATCAGCGGCGCAGCCTGCGCGGCCAGCACCTCGGCGGCGTGCTTGAGCCGGTGGATCCGGGCGACCGGCATCGAGGTGGCCAGGCAGCCGACGGTGGACCCGGCGGTCACCGGGACGGCGGCGCAGACCGTGCCCAGCGCGTACTCCTGGATGTCGAGCACCGGGACGGTGGCCGGCTGGCGCTCCAGGCGGTGCAGCAACTGCTCCTGGTCGGTGATGGTGCGGGCGGTCAGCCGGGCGATCGGGTGCCGGGCCAGGTGGTCGCGGCGGCCGTCGTGGTCGAGCTGGCCGAGCAGGCACTTGCCGATCGCGCTGGCGTGCGCGGTGGCCCGGAAGTCGACCCACTCCTCGACGGCGGGGGCGTGGTCGGCGGTCGCCACCGCCTCCACGCACAACTCGCCGTCCTGGTACCGGCCGAAGTACACCGCCGCGCCCAACTGGTCGCGCAGCTCGCCGAGTTTGAGGTGCAGCTTGGCGTGGATCAGCTGCTCGCGGTTCTGCCGGCCGAGCAGCGCCAGGGTGCCGCCGAGCGTCCAGCAGCCGTCCAGGTGGCGCAGATAGCCCTCGGTCTCCAGCTCCTCGGCCAGCCGCTGGACGGCGGGCGCCGGGAGCGAGAGGTCGCGGGCGAGGTCGGCCAGGGTGGCGCCCTGCGGGTGCCGGTCGACCGCCTCCAGCAGGCGCAGCGCCCTCCGCAGCACCCCGTACGGACCGGGCCCGCCCTGGCCCAGCGTGGCCTGGTGGCCTCGGGTCGGTGCCGACATGGCGTCCCCTCTCCGTCGCGGTGGCGCGCGGACCGGCCGCGGGCCCTCCCAGCGTAACCATCCGAGTCACCGTCAGGGGCGGGCTCTGCGGGATATCCGCGCTGGTGGGCGGGGTTTCTCCGGGGCACGGTCGGCTGGCATATGCCGGAGCGCGGCCACCGGGACCGGTGGGGTGCGCGGGAACGCGCCGGACCCCTCCCCACTGCCCTGGGGGAGGGGTCCGGCGGCCGGCCGGCCGGGCTCGGGGCCCGGGCGGCCGGAGTGAGGGTGGTACCGGGAATCAGGCCTCGTCGCCGGCCCGGAGCCGGGCCACGGCCGCCTCAAGGCGGGCGCCGTACTCCTCGTCGGCCGCGTGGAAGTGGGCCAGGTTCCGCTCGATGATGTCGTCGCGGCTGACCTGGGCCAGGAAGCCCGCGATGTTGTTGACCAGGCGGGTCTTCTCGCCGGCCGACATCAGCCGGTAGAGCTCGCCGGCCTGGAAGAAGTCGTCGTCCTTGGTGTGCGCCGGCGTGGTGTAGGTGCCGGTGTAGCCGTCCAGGCGGACCGGCGCGGCGAGCGCGCTGTCGGTCTGGGCCGGGCCGTCGAAGGAGTTCGGCTCGTAGTTCTTGCCGCGGCCGGACCTGTTGAGCGCCGAGTAGCCGTCCCGGCCGTAGTTGTGGGCCTCGGTCGCCTTCGGGGCGTTGACCGGCAGCAGGGTGTGGTTGACCCCGAGGCGGTAGCGCTGGGCGTCCGCGTAGGCGAACAGCCGGCCCTGCAGCATCTTGTCCGGGGACGGGCCGATGCCGGGCACGAAGTTGTTCGGCGAGAACGCCGACTGCTCGACCTCGGCGAAGACGTTCTCCGGGTTCCGGTTCAGCACCAGGCGGCCGACCTTGACCAGCGGGTAGTCGGCGTGCGGCCACACCTTGGTGAGGTCGAACGGGTTGAAGCGGTAGTCCGCGGCCTCGGCGACCGGCATCAGCTGGACGTACAGCGTCCAGGACGGGAACACGCCCCGCTCGATGGCCTGGTGCAGGTCGCGCTGGTGGCTGTCGGCGTCGGCGCCGAGCAGCTCGGCGGACTGGTCGCCGTCCAGCGAGCGGATGCCCTGGTTGGTCTTGAAGTGGTACTTCACCCAGAACGCCTCGCCCTGGGCGTTGACCCACTGGTAGGTGTGCGAGCCGTAGCCGTTCATGTGGCGGTACGAGGCCGGGATGCCGCGGTCGCCGAACAGCCAGGTGATCTGGTGGGTGGAGGCCGGCGAGTGCGCCCAGAAGTCCCAGACGTTGTCCGCCTCCTGCACGCCGGTGAACGGGTCGCGCTTCTGGGAGTGGATGAAGTCGGGGAACTTGACCGGGTCCTTGATGAAGAACACCGGGGTGTTGTTGCCGACCAGGTCGTAGTTGCCCTCGGCGGTGTAGAACTTCAGCGCGAAGCCGCGCGGGTCGCGCACCGCGTCGCTGGAGCCCAGCGCGCCCGCCACGGTCGAGAACCGCAGGAACACCTCGGTGCGCCGCCCGACCGCGGACAGGAAGTCGGCCCGGGTGTACTGCGAGACCTCGTCGGTCACCTCGAAGTAGCCGTAGGCGCCGGAGCCGCGGGCGTGCACCACGCGCTCCGGGATGCGCTCGCGGTTGAAGCGGGCCAGCTTCTCCAGCAGCTGCTGGTCCTGGATCAGCAGCGGGCCGTACTCGCCGGCCGAGGCGGAGTTCTGGTTGTCGGCGACCGGGGCGCCGGACTCGGTGGTCAGGATCTTCGACATGGGGGTCCTTCAGTTACGGCGGTGCGGGTCGGGAGGGGGACGTCAGACGCCGAGCAGGCGCCAGACGGCCGAGCGGCGGCGCGAGGACTGCTCGCCGTCGGGGCCGTCGGCCGGCTGCAGGGCAGCGACCGCGGCGGTGGTCGCGGCGGCGTCCGCGAGCGGGCGGGAGGCGGTCAGGGCGGCGGCCTCGGCCGCGTCCAGTCCGGCCTCGGTGAGGGCGGCGGCGGCCTCCGCGGCGGGCAGCGCGTCGAACCAGCGCAGCGCCAGCGCGGCGCGGCCGTCCTCGGTGAGCCGGCCGGTGAGCCGCAGGCGGGCCAGGCCGCCGTCCGGGTACACGTTGATCCGTACGTGGGTGACGGGCCGGCCCGGGGTGAGCCGGAAGCGGTGCCGGGTGTCGGGCTGCAGGCGGGTGCGGGGCAGGATCTCGAACCAGCCGTCCGGGTCGGTGGCCGGGTCGCCGCCCCGGGAGGCGTCGTAGCCCACCAGGTCGGCCCAGCCGGGGGCGTTGGCGACGAAGTGGGTGGTGTCCACCTCGGCCGCCAGGGCCTCGCCGCCCCCGGCCAGGGCGATCTGCACCCAGTCGTTGGCCTTGTCGCGCCGACGCCGGGTCTCCCAGCCCTCGCCCATGACGGAGGCGCGGCCGGGAGCGTTCAGGTTGTGCGGGGAGGAGAAGTAGCGGTCCGAGGCGGCCTCGGCCACGCCGCCGAACTCCTGGGCGGCCAGGTCGAAGGTGAGGCCGTCCAGCTCGCGCGGGTCGGGCAGCACCTCGCCGTGCACCCGCAGGCGGGCGACGCCGCCGTCGGGCCAGATGTTCAGCCGCACGTGGGTGTAGCGGGTGCCGTCGTGGACCTCGAACTCGTGGGCGGTGTCACCGCGGAGCGCGGTCCGGGGCACCAGGTCGACCCACTCGGCGGCCTGCACCTCCGCCGGGGAGGGCTGCCCGGGGATCGAGGCGCCCTGCACCGAGCCGCTCTCCGGGTAGTTGCCGGTGAAGTGGGCGGTGTCCACGATCACGCCGCGGATCACGCCCGCCGCGCCGAGCCGCACGATCGCCCAGTCGTGGTCCTCGTCGGTGGGGTGCGGCTGCTCGGCGCTGACACCGCGGCGGCGCTTGGACTCCCAGCCGTCCATGATCTGGCCCTTGTGGCCGAAGGTGTGCGGGCGGAACTCGGCCGCCTTGGCGACCAGCAGGTTCTCCGCGTCCGCGAAGGTGTCCTCGTTGGTGGCCACGACGCCGGCGCCCAGCAGCCTGGACGCCAGGTTGACCAGCTCGGTGAACGGAGCGCCCGGGGTCTGACTGGTGCTCAACGAAACTCTCCTTCTGTCGGCGGGTGATCGGCTGCCGGCGGATGATCCGGCTACCGGCGGGTGATCTGGCGGCCGAACGGCTCGCCGGCGGTGTCCACCACCCGGCCGCGCAGCCAGGTGGTGCGCACCACGCCGGTGAGGGTGCGCCCGGCGTACGGGGTGACGGGGTTCTTGTGGTGCAGGTCCTCGGCGTGCACGGCGAACCCGGCGTCCGGGTCGAAGGCCACCAGGTCGGCGTCGTGGCCGACCGCGATGGCGCCCTTGGTGCCGGTCAGCCCGACCAGTTCGGCCGGCCCGCCCGCCATCCAGCGGACCACGTCGGCGAGGCCGTGGCCGCGGCGGCGGGCCTCGGTCCAGACCGCCGGCAGGCCCAGCTGGAGGGAGGCGATGCCGCCCCAGGCGGCGGCGAAGTCCCCGCTGCCGCCGTACCGCTGCAGCAGCTTGAGGTCCGGGGTGGACGGCGAGTGGTCGGACACCACGGCGATGAACTCGCCGGCCGCCAGCGCCGCCCACAGCCGGTCCCGGTTGGACTCGTCCCGGATCGGCGGGCAGCACTTGAAGGCGGTGTCGCCGTCCGGCACCTGCTCGGCCGCCAGCGTCAGGTAGTGCGGGCAGGTCTCGGCGGTGACCCGGACGCCGTCCGCGCGGGCCTGGGCCAGCAGCGGCAGCACGGCGGCGGAGGAGACGTGCAGGATGTGCACCCGGGCGCCGGTGCGGCGCGCGGTGTCCAGCAGCCGGGCGACCGCGGCGGCCTCGGCGTCGTCCGGGCGGGAGGCCAGGAAGTCGCGGTAGTGCACGCCCGGCTGCTGCGGGGCGGCCTCCAGCACGGCCGGGTCCTCGGCGTGGATGATCGCCAGCGCGCCGATCCTGGCCTGCTCGGCCAGCGCCGTCTCCAGGTCGGCCTGCTCGACGTGCGGGAACTCGTCGACCCCGGAGGGGGCCAGGAAGCTCTTGAAGCCGAACACCCCGGCCTCGTGCAGCGGCGCCAGGTCACCGGCGTTGCCGGGGATCGCGCCGCCCCAGAACCCGAGGTCGACCCAGGCCTGGCCCTCGGCGGTCTTCCGCTTGGCCTCCAGGCCGGCCACCGTGGTGGTGGGCGGGACGGAGTTGAGCGGCATGTCGATGATGGTGGTGACCCCGCCGGCCGCGGCCGCCCGGGTGGCGGTGGCGAAGCCCTCCCACTCGGTCCGGCCGGGCTCGTTGACGTGCACGTGGGTGTCGACCAGGCCCGGCAGCAGCGCGGTGTCGCCGAGGTCGGTCAGGTGCCGGTCCCCGGCGAGCAGGGCGCCGTGCTCGGCGATCTGCTCGATCCGGCCGCCCCGGACCAGGACGTCCGCGGGACGCTCACCGTCCGGCAGGACCACGCGGCGGGAGCGGATCACCGCCGTGCTGGGCGTCTCGCTGAGGGGCATCTGGACCTCCGGGCCGGGTGTGTCTGGTGGAGCCGCTGATGGCGAGCAGGCCGTGCCTCAGGGGAAGTTGAGGTCTGACGATCAGACTTTCACCCCGGGTGCTCGGAGCCTAGGCCCGCCTTCAACAAAACGTCAATGTAGGAAACTACGAGTGTCCGTCCGGGGCCGGCCGACGGTGCGGCAGCCCGGCCGGCGACTCAGCCGGCCAGCAGCTCGGCCGCCAGCCGCTCCCCCGCGACCTCCGCGAGCTCGCCGGCCAGGGTCATGCTGTCGCCGGGCCGCTCGGCCAGATCCGTCAGCGCCACGGCGGCGGCGAAACCGGCCGCCCGCCACTGGTCCTCCGACAGTT
Organism: Kitasatospora sp. NEAU-CNBT7; assembly: GCF_057220535.1. Taxonomy (NCBI): domain Bacteria; kingdom Bacillati; phylum Actinomycetota; class Actinomycetes; order Kitasatosporales; family Streptomycetaceae; genus Kitasatospora; species Kitasatospora sp. NEAU-CNBT7. Next base: position 19,541 of record NZ_JBXQQB010000004.1, read on the forward strand.
CCAGCCGCCCTGCCACGGCAGCCACCCGAACCCCCGCCCGAGTGGCCGCCGCGGCAACGCCGGCGGGAGCCTTGCCGTGGAGCGTCTGCGCGTCCAGGCAGCCCTCGCCGGTCACGACGAGGCGCGCCCCACGCACAGCCTCGTCGAAACCCAGCAGCTCGAGCAGCAACTCGATGCCGGGTCGCATGGTGGCGCCGAGCAGGGCCAGGGCGGCGAAGCCGACCCCGCCCGCGGCTCCGGCGCCGGGAGCGTCCCGCAGGTCCCGGCCGGTCACCGTACGGACCTGGTCCGCCCAGCGGGTCAGGCCCTCCTCCAGGACGACCAGGTCGTCGCCGTCGGCCCCCTTCTGCGGGCCGTACACGGCGGTCGCGCCGCGCGCCCCCAGCAGCGGGTTGTCGACGTCGCAGGCGACCACGATCTCCACCCCGGTCAGGCCGTCGGCCAGCGATCCGAGGTCGATCCGCTCCAGCCTGCGCAGCGCGGCCCCGCCGGGCGGCAGCTCGGCACCGTCCGCGTCCAGCAGGCCGACGCCGAGCGCCTGGACCATGCCGGCGCCGCCGTCGGTGCAGGCGCTGCCGCCGAGGCCGAGCACCACCCGCTTGACGCCCAGGCCCACGGCCCGGCCGATCAGCTGGCCGACCCCGTACGAGCCGGCCGCCAGCGGGGCGGTGCGGCCGCCGGGCAGCCGGGCCAGGCCCGAGGCCTGGGCCAGCTCGACCACGGCGGTGTCGCCCCGGACCGCGATGGCGGCGTCCACCGGCAGGCCGGTCGGACCGGCCACCTTGACCGGCACCCGGGTGAAGCCGGCCGCCAGCGCGGCGGCCAGGGTGCCCTCGCCGCCGTCGGCGACCGGGAGCTCCCGGACCTCGGCGCCGGGCGCGGCCCGGCGGATGCCGGCGGCGATCCGGGCCGCGACCTCGGCGCCCTCCAGGGTGCCCTTGAACTTGTCGGGGGCGACGACGACATGGCCCTGGGTGGGGGTGGCGGGCATGGCGTGGGCCTCATTTCCGGGTCGGGCTGATGCGTGGGGAGCGAGTGGGTGTTCCTGTGGAGCTCTACCCGTTCGGGGAGCCCGGTGTGCCGTACGAAGGGGTGCGACCCCCTCCCCGCCGTTCCCCGCTCGTCCCGCTTCCGACGTACGAGTGAGGCTCCCCTCGGCGAAGGAGGGGGCCGGGCGGCGACGCGCTGGCACGACCGATGTGCCCCCGGGAGGGAGTGCGCGCGCCGCCGGCTTGGCCTCCTGGTGGCGCGGGCACGACCGGACAGGTACACGCCACCAGGAGGAGCTCGGGGTCCCGCCGGGGGACGGTTCAGGGCACGTCCCCCGGCGAGAGGTAGTTACGCGGCCGGGCGGCCGGAGAGCCGCTCGACGCCGCGCAGCAGGGCGGAGTGGTCGAGCGAGCCGTCGCCGTTGGCCCGGGCCGAGGCGACCAGCTGGGCCACCACGGCGCCGACCGGCAGGGCCGCACCGACGGCGCGGGCGGCGTCGGTGACGATGCCCATGTCCTTGTGGTGCAGGTCGATCCGGAAGCCCGGGGCGAACTGGCGGTCGATCATGTTGGCCTTCTTGCGGTTCAGCACGGTGGAGCCGGCCAGGCCGCCGCCGAGCACGTCGAGCGCGGCGGGCAGGTCCACGCCGGCGTTCTCCAGGAAGACCACGGCCTCGGCCAGCACCTGGATGTTGACGGCCACGATCAGCTGGTTGGCGGCCTTCACGGTCTGGCCGGCGCCGGCCGGGCCGACGTGGATGACGGTGGTGCCGAGCGCGTCGAACAGCGGCTTCGCCTCGGCGAAGTCGGCCGCGTCACCGCCGACCATGATCGACAGGACGGCCTCGATCGCCCCGGCCTCGCCGCCGGAGACCGGGGCGTCCAGGGTGCGGACGCCCTTCTCCTTGGCCGCCGCCTCGACCTTGATCGAGGTCTGCGGGGTGATCGAGGACATGTCGATCACCAGGGTGCCGGCCTTGACGTTCTCCAGCACGCCGCCCTCGCCCAGGATGACCTGCTCGACCTGCGGGTCGGCGGGCACCATGGTGATGACGACCTCGGCCTCGGCCACCGCCTGCGCGATGCTGGTCCCCGCGTGGCCGCCGGCCGCCACCAGGGCGTCGATCGGGGGCTGGGTGAGGTTGAAGCCGGTGACGTGGTGGCCGGCCTTGACCAGGTTGGCGGCCATCGGGCTGCCCATGATGCCGAGGCCGATGAAGGCGATCTTGCGGCTCATCGCGTCGTTCCTTTTGTCCGTGGTGGGGTGGGAGAGGGCTCAGTTGGCGGCGCGCAGCGCGCGCGGGAGCCACTCGAAGCTGTCGGCGCTGACGCCGTTCGCGGGGCGGTACTCCAGGCCGATCCGGCCGGTGTAGCCGGCGGCGGTGAGGCGGGCGAAGAGGTCCTCGAAGTCCAGCTCGCCGGTGCCGGGCTCGTTGCGGCCCGGGGTGTCGGCGATCTGCACGTGGCCGAAGCGGTCGGCGTAGGTGTCGATGACGGCGGCCAGGTCCTCGCCGTTCTTCGCCAGGTGGTAGAGGTCGCAGAGGAACTTGGCGTTGCCGAGGCCGGTGGCCGCGTTCACCTTGTCCACCACCTCGACGGCGGCGGCGGCCGAGACCAGCGGGTAGTCCGGGGACTCCGGCCGGTTGAGCGCCTCGACCAGCAGGATCGCGCCGATCGAGTGGGCGGCCCGGGCGGCCAGGACGAGGTTCTCCAGCGCCAGCTCGTCCTGCTCGGCGGCGGTGGCGCCCTCGACCCGGTTGCCGTAGAGCGCGTTGAGCGCCTTGGTGCCGAGCGAGTCGGCGAGCGCGACGGTGACCGGGATGTTCTCCCGGAAGCGGTCCTTCTCGGCGGGGACCGAGACGGTGCCGCGGGCGCCCTTGGTGAGGTCGTCGAGGAAGTTGAGGCCGGTGAGCCGGACGCCGGCGTCGCCGAAGGCCTTGCGGAGCGCGTCCAGCTCGGCCTGCGACGGGGTGTGCTCCTCGCCGAAGGGCCACCACAGCTCGGCGGCGGTGAAGCCGGCGGCGGCCGCGGCGGCCGGGCGCTCCAGGAGCGGCAGCTCGTTGAACAGGATCGACAGGTTGACCGTGTAGCTGTGCTGGGCGGCGGCAGTCACGTCGTTCACCTCTCACTCTCTTCCGTCTTCCGCAACTTCCACGATCCGGAAGAGCGATTCTGCTTGGTGGAAGCTTGTCCCGGGGATCGAAGGGTGTCAAGGCCGCCGCAACAATTTGTTGAAGCAGCCGGGCGGCCCCGGCCGTCCGGGCCCCGCACTGTCCGATCCACCAGCCCCTTCCCCGTACGCCCCCGGTCGCTACAGTGAGCGGGTGCGATTGATGGTGGAGTTCACGACAGAACCGTTCGAGCTGGACAGCTTCCCGGACCACGCCAAGGCTGCCCGCCGGGTCGTGGACGAAGCCGGCCTCGCCGTCTCGGTCGGCCCCTTCGGCACCAGCGCCGAGGGCGACGCCGAGCAGACCCTGGCGGCCGTGACCCGGCTGCTGCGCGAGACCCTGGACGCCGGGGCGACCCGGATCTCGGTCCAGCTCAGCGTGGTCGACGACAACCAGACCCCGGAAGGAGTGGGTACGCAGTGAGCAACGCCCTGGAACACCCGCTCACGGCGGCGATAAAGCCGCTGCTGGACGCGGTCGGCGCGACCGCGGTCGAGGTCCGCGAGGCCCGGCCCGACGACGTCCTGCTGGAGTGGGACGGCGCGCCGGCGGTGGCCGTACGGCTGCCGCACCTGAGCAGCGCCCTGGACCGGCTGCTCGCCGAGATGGTCCGGCAGTTCGACGGACGCCCGCTCGCCGAGCTGGACCGGGCCGAGAAGCAGCGCGTGGTCGCCCTCCTGGAGGAGCGCGGCGCCTTCACCGTCCGACACGGGGTCGAGACGGTGGCCTCGGCGCTGGGCGTCAGCCGGTTCACGGTGTACAACTACCTGAACCGGCAGGACGGCAGGCAGTAGGCCGACCGGGCCGCTTTCGCCCCAGTCTGTCCGACCCCCGGGCCGGGCACACTTGGCGAATCGCACACGACATCCGTCGGTAACGGGCCCCGGCTCAAAACGTAACCACCAACCGTTCAACAAAGTGTTGACGGCCCGGGGTGGCGGATCTAGCTTTTGCGGGTGGCACCACTCTTCAGGAGGTCCACCCGTGACCAACCATCCCCACCCGTCCCCCGCGGCGCTCGAGGAGCTGTCGGCGGCCCCGGCCGCCGAGCTGCGGGAGACACTGCTGGAGATCTGCTCCAGCCCCCGCTGGGCCGCCTCCGTGGCGGCCTCGCGGCCCTGGTCCGACCGGGACGCCCTGCTCGCCGCCAACGCGGCGGCGATGGCGGCGCTCACGGCCGACGACCTGGCCGACGCGATGGCCGGCCACGCCCGGATCGGCAGCCCCAAGGCGGGCGACGCCACCTCCGAGCGCGAGCAGGCCGGCATCAAGGGAGTGGACACCGCTCTCCTCGATGAACTGCACGGGGCCAACGCCGCCTACGAGGCGAAGTTCGGCCACGTGTTCCTGATCTGCGCGACCGGCCGCACCGCGGCCACCATGCTCGCCGCGCTGCGCGAGCGCTTCCCGAACGACGCGGCCACCGAGGCCCGGATCGTCCGCGGCGAGCTCCGCAAGATCAACGACATTCGCATCAACCGCCTGCTCGACGAGGGCTGAACCCGTCGACGGCGAGTCAACCCCTGCCATCAGTAAGGTCATTCAACCCATGACTGGCATCTCCACGCATGTGCTCGACACCAGTCTCGGCCGCCCGGCCGAGGGTGTCCCGGTCGAGCTCGCACTGCACACCGAGGGTGGCTGGAAGGTGCTCGGCGCCTCCGCCACGGACTCCGACGGCCGGGCCAAGGACCTGCCGGCCGTGGAGGCGGGCTCGGTCGTCCGGCTCCTGTTCGACACCGCCGCGTACTACGCGGCCACCGCCGACCAGGCGCCGTTCTTCCCCGAGGTCTCGATCGTCTTCACGGTCGCACCCGCGCAGCACCACTACCACGTGCCGCTGCTGCTCAACCCGTTCGGATACTCGGTCTACCGCGGAAGCTAGACCGCTTCAGAGCTTAGGAGCCAGCCATGGCCCACGTACTCGGACAGAACCAGTACGGCAAGGCGGAGAACCGCATCGTCCGGATCTACCGTGACTCCACCCGTCACGAGATCAAGGACCTGAACGTCTCGGTGTCCCTCCAGGGTGAGTTCGAGGACGTCCACCTCACCGGCTCGAACGCCAACTGCCTGCCCACCGACACCACCAAGAACACCGTGTACGCCTTCGCCAAGGAGCACGGGATCGAGTCGGCCGAGGCCTTCGGCATCATCCTGGCCCGGCACTTCGTCGACGACACGGAGCGGGGCGTGGTCCACAGCGCCCGGATCCGGATCGAGGAGTACGTCTGGGACCGGATCAGGACCCCGGACAGCTCGGCCCGCTTCATCGGCTCCGAGGAGGTGGGCCACTCCTTCGTCCGCAACGGCGGCGAGGTCCGCACCTGCGAGGTCGTCTACGACGGCGAGCGCGTCCAGGTGATCTCCGGCCTCAAGGACCTGACCGTCATGAACTCCACCAACTCGGAGTTCTGGGGCTACATCAAGGACAAGTACACCACCCTCCAGGAGGCGTACGACCGCATCCTGGCCACCCAGGTCACCGCCCGCTGGAAGTACGCCTACAGCGGCCGCGACGGCGAGGCCCAGCCGAACTGGAACCGCTCGTACACCCACGTGCGGCGGCACCTGCTGGAGGCGTTCGCCGAGACCTACTCCTACTCGCTGCAGCAGACCCTGCACGCGATGGGCACCCGGGTCCTGAACAACCGCGCCGAGGTGGACGAGGTCCGCCTCGAGCTGCCCAACAAGCACCACTTCCTGGTCGACCTGTCGCCCTTCGGTCTCAAGAACGAGAACGAGGTCTACTACGCCGCCGACCGGATGTACGGCCTGATCGAGGGCACCGTCCACCGCGAGGGCGTCGTCCCCGTGATCCCGGTGGCCTGAGGCCGCGACCCCATGACCGCCGTCCGTCGCCGCACCCTCCGACCCCCGCGACCCGCGCGGGCCGGCCGGTCGTGGACGGCCAGCACCACCCGTACCACCCGCACCACCCGCAGATCCGCTTTCTCCACCCCCACCATCCGGAGACCGTGCCCGCCTCACGGCGGCCGCCCCGGGGAGTTGGAGGAGCCGGCCGGGGGACCCTTGCACCGCCGTCCCGCCCCCGGCCAAGGCGAAGTCGGCCGATCTTCTCCAGCGCCACGGGCGCGCCAGGAGCCACGGGCACAAGAGGGGCTCGACATGGCACTGCGCAACACCCCCACCGCTGACGGCGGTTCCACCTCCGACAGACCTTCGGGGCCGGACGGGACGACCGGCCTCCCGGACGACCCGTCCGCCCCGAGGACCGTCCACCCCGTGGACGAGCTGCTGCCCCCGGTGAAGCTCCTGAGCACCGGACTGCAGCATGTCGCCGCGATGTACGCGGGCGTCGTGGCGCCCCCGCTCATCGTCGGCGCCGGCGTGGGCCTGTCCCCCGCCGAGCTCGCCCTGCTGATCTCGGCCAGCCTGTTCACCGCGGGCCTGGCCACCCTGCTCCAGACGCTGGGCATCTGGCGGATCGGCGCCCGGCTGCCGTTCGTCAACGGCGTCTCGTTCGCCGGCGTCGCCCCGATGCTCGCCGTCGCCAAGGAGCACGGCCCGAAGGACGCCCTCCCGGTGATCTTCGGCGCCGTGATCGTCGCGGGGCTCCTGTGCTTCCTCGCGGCACCGTACTTCTGCAAGCTGATCAGGTTCTTCCCACCGGTCGTCCAGGGCACCGTGATCACCCTCATCGGTGTCTCGCTCCTTCCGGTGGCGGTCAACTGGGCCCGCGGCGGCGCACCCGGCGCACCCGGGTTCGGATCGATGCGGGCGATCGGCCTCGCCGCCCTCACCCTGGCGGCGGTGGTGCTCTGCCACAAACTGCTGCGCGGCTTCTGGCAGCAGCTCTCGCTGCTGGTCGGGCTGGCGTTCGGGACGGCGCTGGCCTTCCCGCTGGGCCTGGCCGACTTCGGGCCGGTCGGGGACGCGAAGGTGTTCGCGCTCCCGTCCCCGTTCCACTTCGGGGCACCGCAGTTCGACGCCGCGGCGATCGTCTCGCTCTGCATCGTCATGGTGGTCTCGATGACCGAGTCCACCGCCGACATGCTGGCGCTCGGCCGGATCGTCGACCGGCCGGCCGACGAGAAGACCCTCGCCGCCGGCCTGCGGGCGGACGGACTGGCCACCGCGGTCAGCCCCGTCCTCAACGGCTTCGCGGCCAGCGCCTTCGCCCAGAACATCGGGCTGGTGGCGCTGACCAACATCCGCAGCCGCTTCGTGGTCGCGGCCGGCGGCGGGATCCTGATCCTGCTGGGCCTGTTCCCGGTCCTCGGGTCGCTGGTCTCGCTGGTGCCGCAGCCCGTGCTCGGCGGCGCCGGGATCGTGCTCTTCGGCACCGTCGCCGCCAGCGGCATCCGCACCCTCGCCGAGGCCGGGATGGAGTCCGGCGCCAACACCATCCTGGTCTCGGTCTCGCTCGGGGTCGGCATCGTCCCGATCGCCGCCCCCACCTTCTACGACGCCTTCCCGGAGGCCGTCCGCACCCTGATGCACTCCGGCATATCGGCCGGCTGCGTGATGGCCGTCCTGCTCAACCTGCTCTTCCACCACGTCGGTTCCGCCCGACGCTCCCCGACCACCGAGCCGCCCGGCGCGGCGGTGTCACCGGCGACACCGTCCTGACCGGTGGGGGGCGTGCACCGCTCACCCGCACGCCCCCCTTCCCTCGCCCCCATAGGAGTCACACCATGGCAGTCCAGCCGCCGCCCGCCGACCAGCGGATCGTGATCGAGAACGTCGCCATCGCCACCGTCGACGCCAACGACACCGAGTACGCCCGCGGACACGTCGTCATCCTCGGCAACCGGATCGAGTCGGTCGGCGACGGCCCCGCCCCGCAGTGGCTGGACAACGTGGTGCGCCGGATCAACGGCGAGGGCCACCTGGTCACCCCCGGCCTGGTCAACACCCACCACCACTTCTACCAGTGGATCACCCGCGGCCTGGCCCAGGACAACATCCTCTTCGACTGGCTGGTCGCGCTCTACCCGACCTGGGCCCGGATCGACGACAAGCTGGTGCACGCCGCCACCCAGGGCTCGGCCGCCGCACTGCTCAAGTCCGGCTGCACCACCGCCTCCGACCACCACTACGTGTTCCCGCAGGGCGGCGGCGACATCCTCGGCGCCTCCATCGAGGCCGTCCAGGAGCTCGGCCTGCGCTTCACCGCGCTGCGCGGCTCGATGGACCGCAGCAAGAAGGACGGCGGCCTGCCGCCGGACCACGCGGTCGAGCGGACCGAGGACATCCTGATCGCCTCCGAGGCCGCCGTCGACACCTGGCACGACCCGTCCTTCGGCTCGATGCTGCACGTCGCCATCGCGCCCTGCTCGCCGTTCTCGGTCTCCACCGAACTGCTCAAGCAGAGCGCCGAACTGGCCCGCCGCAAGGGCGTCCGGCTGCACACCCACGGCTCCGAGACCGCCGAGGAGGAGGAGTTCTGCAAGCAGCTCTTCGGCATGGGCCCGACCGACTACTTCGAGTCGACCGGCTGGCTCGGCGAGGACGTCTGGATGGCCCACTGCGTCCACATGAACGACTCCGACATCGCCAAGTTCGCCGAGACCGGCACCGGCGTCGCGCACTGCCCCTCCTCCAACGCCCGCCTGGCGGCCGGGATCGCCCGCGTCCCGGACATGCTGAAGGCCGGCGTCCCGGTCGGCCTCGGCGTCGACGGCACCGCCTCCAACGAGTCCGGTGAGCTCGGCACCGAGCTGCGCAACGCGCTGCTGATCAACCGGCTGCACGGCTCCCCGACCGCGCTGACCGGACGTCAGGCCCTGCGCCTGGGCACCATGGGCGGCGCCCGGGTGCTCGGCCGGCAGAACGAGATCGGCTCCATCGAGGCCGGCAAGCTGGCCGACCTCGCACTCTGGAAGGTCGACGGGATCATGCACTCCTCGATCGCCGACCCGGTCGCCGCCCTCACCTTCGGCGCCCTGCCGCCGCTGTCCGTGCTGTTCGTCAACGGCAACGCCGTGGTCGAGAAGGGCAACCTGACCACCGTCAACGAGGACCGGATCGCGCTGGCCTGCGCCAACGCGGCCAAGGAGCTCGCCTCCCGCGAGGTCTGATCCCCCACCGGCTCCGGTGGACCCGCCCGGGACGGCGGGACCACCGGGCCCGCCCCCGGGCGGGACGCGGGCCCGGACCCCCGGCGAGGGTCCTGGGCCGCGACGTGCCCGCGGCCGCCCCGGACGCCCGGGCGGCGGTCCGGGGCCGCCCGCCGGAACCACCCCGTGATCCGCTAACGTCCTCCCCGTGTCACAGCGGGGACCCGGGACGAACCGGGCAGGAACGGGGTAACGGCATGCACGACATCCACGTACGGCCCGAGGGGCTGCACACCGCCTCCGAGGCGATCAGGACCAGCTCGGGCCAGTTGGGCGGACGCAGCGGCCACTGGCTGGACGCCAGCCTGACGGCCGCCGCCGCCCACCCCGACTGGTGGTCCGGCCCGGCGCTGCGCGAGTGCGCGGACGCCTGGCAGACCCACATGACCTCGGTGGTCCAGCAGTTGCACACCTACGCCGACCAGCTGCGGGAGTCCGCGCACTCGTACCAGAGCGCCGAGCAGGAGGCCGTACGGCGGCTGGACCAGGCCTCGCGCGACCTGAACGCGGGGGTCTGAGCATGGTCGAGTTCGCCGCACTGCGGAAGGCCGACCCCGGGCAGCTGCGCGCCGCCGCGGACGGCTGGGTCGAGCTGTCCAAGGAGGCCTGGCAGGCCGTCAACGACATCCACGCCAACGGCATCGGCCCGCTCAAGGAGGACTGGCAGGACCGGGTCGGCCAGGCCGCCGGCAAGAAGCTGGACGAGCAGGCCAGGATCCTGGAGTCCGGCGCCGACATCATGCGCGGCGTCGCCATGGTGGTGGACGGCTGGGCCTCCTCCACCGAGTACGCGCAGCGGGCGCTGGCCCACGCGGTCGAACTGGCCGCGGCGTACCAGCTGGAGGTGGACGACAACGGCGGGGTCTCCACCACCGGCGAGGTGACCGGCGACAAGCTGACCCACCTGAACGAGGTCGCCGGGCTGATCACCGAGGCGCTCCGGGAGGCCACCCAGGCCGACGCGCTCGCCTCCGCGGAGCTGCGCAAGCTGGCCGGCGCCACCTGCGAGACGGACCCGGAGAAGGCGCTCGACGTGCTCCAGGGCGAGGCCTCCGACACCCAGCTGAACATGCTGGCCGGTGACATCCCCGACGGCCGGGACCCGAAGCTGGTCGCCCGCTGGTGGGACTCGCTCACCCCCGAGGAGCGCAAGCAGCTGGAGCTCGCCGAGCCGGTGAAGCTGGCCGGCCTGAACGGCCTGCCGGAGAGCGTCAAGGAGGACCTGCGGGGCGGCCCGGACCGCAAGTGGGACCGGGTCAAGATGGTCGAGTGGGTGCTGGCGCACTGGGACGACAAGTCCGGCGACTTCGACGACGAGAACAACTGCACCAACTTCGCCTCCGAGGCGCTGTTCCGGTCCGGTGTCCGCATGAAGGGCGACTGGACCGTGGAGGGCGACGCCTGGAACCGCGGCGAGGACCCGGGCTGGCTCGGGCTCGGCATCGTCGGGCAGCAGCACAGCCACGCCTGGGGCGGCGCGCAGAACCTGCACGACTTCATGGTCTCCAACGGCGGCAAGGAGGTGCCGCCGTCCGAGGTGAAGCCGGGCGACCTGGTCTTCCTGGAGGACGACAACGACCTCAACCCGGACCTGAAGCCGGGCAACATCCACCACACCGCGATCGTCACCGCCGTCACCCCGGACGGCGACATCCGGTACAGCCAGCACAACGACTCGCGCAAGAACGTGAGCATGGACGGCCGTTCCGACCACGAGGCCGCCTCCGAGGGCCGGCAGAAGATCAAGTACGTCCGCGTCGAACCGAACTGGTACTGAGATGGCCCATCCGACCACCCTCCCCGCGACCGGCCGGCGGACCGCCCCGCTCCCCTGGCTCGGCGCGGCCGTGGCCCTCGCGGTCCTCGGCTGGCTGTCCGCCCGCTACGGCCACACCGCCTACCTGGACGCCGTCCCGCGCCGGCTGAACCACTGCCTGAAGGCCGGGGCCGTCCCGGCCGCGGCGTGGGCCGGGGTCGTCGCCGGACCGGTGCTCGGCCTGGCCGGCCTGGTGCTGTCCGCCCGGCAGCTGCGGGCGGGCGGCGGCTGGACGGCGGCGGCGGGCCTGCTGGCGGTGCTGGCCGCGCTGGTGCTGCTGGTCGACCTGTGGGCGCTGGTGGACGTGGTCCGCGGCCTCGACCACCCGGCCCGCACCTGCAGCGGCTGACCGGCATGGCGGCCGACCGGCGGACGTACCGGATCTCCGACGGACAGCGGATCCCGGGCACCTGGCGGCCGGTGTTCGTCCACGTCGCGGGCGTCCACCACCTCACCGAGCTGACCGTCTACGCGGACGGCCTGGTGGACTGCCACGGCCTGCTCACCGTGGACGAGCTGGCCGAACGCCTCGGCTACGGCTGGATCGGCGCCGGCCTGGCGGACGGCGCCCGGGCCGTCGCGCCGGACCTGGCGTCCTGGCGGTTCACCGCCGCGCACACCTCGCTGACCGCCGCCGGACTGCTGGCGGAGGTCCGCGCGGAGATCGAGCGGCTGAACTCCGGAGCGCCGGATCAGCAGGCGGAGCCGTTCGACCGCGCGGTGGTGGTCGACCGGTTCTCGCTGCCGGAGCTGCACAACGAGCACCCGGCGCCGGTCACCCTGGACGGGGTCCGGTACCCGTCGGCCGCCGGGGCCTTCCGGGCGCTGGAGGGGGCCGCCACCGCCCGGCCCGCGGTGATGGCCCGGGTGCTGCGGGCCAAGTTCGCCCAGCACCCGGAGGCGGCCGCGACCCTGCTGGCGACCGGGGACGCGGTGATCCGGTACGCGGACGAAGACTCCCCGTACTGGGGCGGCGAGGGCCCCGCGGCCCGGAACTGGGCGGGCCGGCTGCTGGAGCTGGTCCGCGCGGAACTGGCCGGCGGCGCCTGACGGCCGGTGAGCGCCGGCCGTCAGGCCGTGCGGCCGAGGGTGGCGAGGTAGGCGCGCCAGCCGCCGTACCCGGTGATCTCCTGGTGCACGCCGCGCTCGAGTTCGCCGCGGGCCAGCACCATGGACAGGCAGGCGGAGCCGTCGGCGAGTTCGATCACGCCGAGTTCGAGGGTGCGGGGCTCGCCGGGAAGGATCACGTCGCGCAGGTGTTCCAGCGGGACCTCGTACAGCTCGCCCTCGATCGCGGTGTCGACGGCCGGGTCGGCCAGCAGCCCGGGGCAGACGTCGTCGAGGGAGAAGAACCGGTAGCCGGGCGCGGTGCGGACCGGGCCGATCAGCATCTCGGCGACCGAGGGGTGGAACGGACCGCCGACCATGGCCTGGCCGTTGAAGAAGACGCGGGGCATCGGGGTGGGACCTCCGGGGTGCGGACGGCGCGGCCCGGTCGGGGGCGGGTGGTGCGAGGTGCCCCCGGCCGGGCCGCGTCACGGCGCTGTACACAGCGGCGCAGACGGTGCGGACAGTGCTACAGCCTGGCAGGCGGCGGCCGGCCCGCGGATGGATAGATTGGGCTCGTTCAGTCGAGCAGGGGCAGCGCGGGCAGGGTGAGGAAGTCGACGAACTCCTCGGCCAGCGAGACCTGTTCGAAGAGCCTGGCGGCCTCGTTCCAGCGCCCACCGGCGTAGACCTGGTCACCGAGCTCGGTGCGCAGCGCGGTCAGCTCCTCGGCCACCAGCCGGCGGACCAGGTCGGCGGTGGCCTTCTCGCCGGTGTCGGCGAGGATGACGCCGTTGTTGATCCACTGCCAGATCTGCGAGCGTGAGATCTCGGCGGTGGCGGCGTCCTCCATCATGTTGAAGATGCCGACGGCGCCCAGGCCCCGCAGCCAGGCCTCGATGTAGCGCAGCCCGACCTGGACGGCGTTGTGCAGTCCGGCCTCGGTGCACCGTCCGCCGGCGCCGGCGATGTCGAGCAGCTGGGCGGCGGTGACGGGCTCGGACGGGCCCGGGTTGTCCTTCTGGTCGGGGCGCTCGCCGAGGACGGCGTCGAAGGAGGCGCGGGCGACCGGGACGAGGTCCGGGTGGGCGACCCAGGAGCCGTCGAAACCGTTGCCGGCCTCGCGGTCCTTGTCGGCCTTGACCTTCTCCAGGGCGGCCGCGTTGACCTCGGGGTCCTTGCGGGAGGGGATGAAGGCGGCCATGCCGCCGATCGCGTGCGCGCCGCGCCGGTGGCAGGTCTGCACCAGCAGGCGGGTGTAGGCGGCCATGAACGGGGAGGCCATGGTGACGCTGTTGCGGTCGGGCAGGATGTAGTGCTCGCCGGCGTCGCGGAAGTTCTTGACGATGGAGAACAGGTAGTCCCAGCGGCCGGCGTTCAGCCCGGCGGCGTGCTCGCGCAGCTCGTAGAGGATCTCCTCCATCTCGAACGCGGCGGTGATGGTCTCGATCAGCACGGTGGCGCGGACGGTGCCGTGCGGGATGCCGAGGGCGGCCTGCGCGTGGGTGAAGACGTCGTTCCAGAGCCGGGCCTCGAGGTGGCTCTCGGTCTTCGGCAGGTAGAAGTACGGGCCGGAGTTCGGGTCCTGCTCGCCCTTGGCGAGCAGCCGGGCGGCGTTGTGGAAGAAGTACAGGCCGAAGTCGAGGAAGGCGCCGGCCACCGGGGTGCCGTCGACCAGCAGGTGGTTCTCGTCGAGGTGCCAGCCGCGGGGGCGGACCACGACGGTGGCGAGTTCGGCGGCGGGCTTGAGGGTGTAGGCCTTGCCGGCCTCGGAGGTGAAGTCGATCCGGCCCTCGAAGGCGTCGATCAGGTTGATCTGGCCGGAGACCACGTTCTCCCAGGTGGGGGCGGTGGCGTCCTCGAAGTCGGCGAGCCAGACCTTGGCGCCGGAGTTGAGGGCGTTGATCACCATCTTGCGGTCGGTCGGCCCGGTGATCTCCACCCGGCGGTCCTGGAGCGCGCGGGGGGCGGGAGCAACCTGCCAGTCCCCGGCCCGGACCGCTGCGGTCCCGGGCAGGAAATCCAGCGTCCCGGCCTCGGCGATCTCGGCACGGCGGGTCTTTCGTCGGGTCAGGAGCTCCTGCCGGCGACCTTCGAAGGCACGGTGGAGGCCGACGACGAAGGCGACCGCCTCCGGGGTGAGCACCTCCTCGGCGCGGGGAACGCGCGGACCGGCGACAGTGACGACCGGGGCGGCGGGGGAAACGCCGTCAGGTCCCTGATCTGCACCCATGGGCAGGACACTCCTTGGACGGTTGTGAAAGCTTGGGGAGCTCCGGTGGGAACTTCCCAGATCCGAACCCACCTACCGGCGGGTTTCGTTCTGTAGGGTGGAGACTAGTTTCCGCGATACAGAATTTCAACGGTTTGTTGAGCTAGATCGCTGGGACTCTACTCCTCCCGCGACAGTGAAGGGAACGCCGGTGGCCAGCACCCCCGCCGAAGCACCGACAGGCACCGAGCGAGCCGCCGGTGGCGTGCAGTCCGTCGAGCGCGCCTTCCAGCTGCTGGAAGCGCTCGCCGATTCGGGCGGCATCGCCACCCTGAGCGAACTGTCCACCACCTCCGGCCTGCCGATGCCCACCATCCACCGGTTGATCCGTACCCTCGTCCAGCAGGGGTATGTCCGCCAGGACACCGCCCGCCGCTACACCCTCGGCCCCCGGCTGATCCGGCTCGGCGAGACCTCCGGCCGGCTGCTCGGCAGCTGGGCCCGCCCGTACCTGGCCGAGCTGATGGAGGCCACCGGCGAGACCGCGAACCTGGCGGTGCTGGAGGGCGGCGAGGTGGTCTACGTCGGCCAGGTGCAGTCCCGCCGCTCGATGCGGATGTTCACCGAGGTCGGCCGCCGGGTGCAGCCGCACTGCACCGGCGTCGGCAAGGCGCTGCTCGCCCAGCTGCCCGAGGAGGAGACCCGCGCCCTGCTCGGCCCGCAGCCGCTGCAGTCGCACACCCCGTACACCGTCACCGACCCCCAGGAGCTGATCGCCCAGCTCGCGCACGCCCGCGAGGCCGGCTACGTGGTCGACGACCAGGAGCAGGAGATCGGCGTGCGCTGCATCGCCGTCGCGGTACCCGGCGCGCCGACCCCGACCGCCCTGTCGGTGTCCGGGCCGGAGGCGCGGATCAGGGCGCTGGAGGCGGCGGCCGGCAGTGCCGCCCTGGTACCGGTGATGCGTCAGATCGCCCTGCGGCTCGGGCAGGTACTCGCCCCCTGACGGCCCGTCCGAGGGCCGCCCGGGGCCGGCCGGGCCGGGCTCAGCCGGGCCGGACCGCGGTGGCCGTGAGCACGTAGACCGCCAGGTCGGGCTCGGTACCGGCCTCACGGAACAGCCGGGGCGCGGCGGCCATCCTGGGGTCCGCCCGTACCGCCTCCAGCGCGGCCAGGTCCCGCCACAGGCTCTGCACCCGCCAGTGCCGGTCCGGCCCGCGCAGCAGTTCCGTCCGCAGCAGCCCGTCGGGCAGCTCGGCGGTGACCAGGGTCCGGTACGACGCCACGAACCCGGCCTCCCGGTCCTCGGCGATCCGGCCGCTCACCTCGCTCAGCACCTGCTCGGACACCCGTGCCTCCTCCGCTCTCGTTCCGCCATCGGTCGCTACTGTGAGTATCGGCCAGAGGACGGACGGCGGAGGGGTACGACATGTCCGAGAGCGCGGGCCGGCGGGCGGCGGGCAGGTCGGCCGCGGTGCTGCTGGCCCTGTCCGGGGCCCTGGGGGCCTTGGGGGCCTTGGGGGCCGTCCCGGCCGTCCCGGTGGCGGACGGCGCGGACCTGCGGGTGGTCCGGCTCGACCCGGACCCGGCGCCGCCCGGCGGCAGCACCGCCCTGCACGGCTTCGTCGCCAACGGCGGTCCGGACCGCACCGCCTCGGCGTTCACCGTCCTGGCCGAGCTGCCGCCCGGTTTCGCCTTCGAGGGCCCGTACTTCCCGGAGTCCTGCACCACCGGGCCCGGCGTGCGCCTGCTGCGCTGCACCTTCCCGGCGGGGCTGCCCGCCGGGCGCAGCGCGACCGTGCTGGCACCGGTCCGGGTGGCACGCGAGGTGCCCCCCGGCACACGGGCCGAGGGGCACCTGCTGGTGACCGGTGCCGACGACCGCGACGCTGCGGACGACGGCACCCCGTTCACGCTGAGCGTGTCACCGTGACGGTCAGCGGTAGACCCGCACGTAGTCCGCGGCGAACGTGATCGGCGCGGTGCCGGTGGGCGCCGGGTGGTACTGGCCGGCGCTCAGCGACAGGTTGAGGATCAGGTACGCGGACCAGTTGGCGCCGACGCCGGTGTTGTCGGAGAACACCTTCACGCCGTTGACGTACCAGTCGACCGAGTTGGCGCCGTAGTAGGTGCCGATGGTGACCCACTTGTCCTTGGCCACGGCGTTGGCGTCGGTGTAGTACTTCGAGCCGGACTTGACGTGGTTGGTCAGCTCCAGCAGGTTCGGGTTGTCGGGGTGGTACTCGAAGGAGTCGATCTCCCCGTTGCCGTTCTTCCAGGTCCACAGGGCCGGCCAGGCGCCGCCGCCGGAGGGCAGCTTGACCCGGGTCTCGGCGTAGTCGCCGGTCTTCACCTGGAAGCCCTCGCCGGAGTACTCGGTGGTGAGCAGCCCGGTGTCCCAGGACTGCTTGCCGTTCTCCAGCTTGTTGGCGCCCGGCTTGGCGGTGAAGGTGGCGACGCCGCCGGAGACGCTGACCCCGTTCTTGCTCAGCCAGTCGAGCTTGTTGTCGTCCGGGTTGTGGTTGCCGTACTTGTACGAGCTGCTCTTGTCGGTGGTCCAGCGGGTGGTGTTGAGGCTGTCGAACTCGTCGGACCAGGTCAGCGCCTTGCCGGGGACCGGTGATCCGGTGCCGGGCGCCGGGGTGGGGGCCGGCGTCGGCGTCGGGGTCGGCGTCGGGGTGGGGGTGGGCGTCGGGGTGGGCGTCGGGGCCGGCGCGGGGGTGGCCGAGCCGCCGACGGTCAGCGTCTGCGAGGGCAGGTTGTGCCAGGCGTTGGCGGAGTCCTGCCAGAACCCGAACTGGGTGTAGGTGCCGGCCGGCAGGGTGCGGGCGGCGCTGGTGAAGGTGACACCGGCCGGGCAGATCTGCACGTTGCTCGCGTTGCCGGGGAAGTCCAGGTTGTGGCCGGCCGCGTCACGGACGCCGACACCGAGCGTCTTGGCGGTGAAGCACGCGGAGGAGTGCACCGTGAGCGTCGCCTTGGCGGCGGTGTCGGCCGCCATGGCGGTCGGGGAGAGCCTGTCCTGGGTCACCGTGGGGGTGGCGGCCGAGGCCTGGCCGACCAGCGGGACGCCGGCGAGGACGGTCGCGCCGGCGAGCAGGCCGAGGCGGGCCGGGGTGGGCGAAAGTCGCATGGGGGATCCTCTGCGACGCCTGCGAGGTTAGCTGTCGGGTTCGGGCACGAGGCTGCCCGGCCGCCGGTGGGGAGCGGCTTCACCCCTGGGCGCGTCTGCAGAGTCCCGCCGGGTCCGCGACGCCGGGCTCAGCCGACGCGACTCTGCACATGCGCCCCAGCCGTGCGCCCGGCTCCGGTGGGAGCGGGGGCGCGACGGCAACAAACCTGGTTCCCCCGCTCCTGTCCAGGAGGTGATCGGGTGACCGCCGTCGGGTGGACAGGACTCGGCGTCCCGACCGCGGGTCTGCCCAGCCGGGCATCCCGTGCAGGCTAGGCAGATGGGTCGTGCACCGACAACGAGACGTCCCTCACAGGCCCGCCCGGCCACCGCACCGGCCGCCGTCCCGGTCACTGCGGCAGCCACTGCGGCCGCGGCCCCGGCCGTGCGGTCACCAGAACCGGGGCTGCCCGGGGATGCTCTCCAGGTCCGCCAGCACCAGCTCGCGGTCCTCCGGCCCGGCGATCTCCTCGGCGGCGGCCAGCGCCTGCTCGGTCCAGGCGCGGGCCTGCTCCGGCTCGCCCGCCACCGCCGCCGCGCGGGCCAGCGCCTCGTACGCGAAGGCCAGGTCCCAGTCGCCGATCCCGTGCTCCCGGCAGAGCTCCAGTGCGCGCCGGGCGTGGTGCAGGGCGGGTTCCGCCCGGCCCAGCACGGCGTACACCCGGGAGCACTGCCACTCCCCGCGGCCGAGGTTGACCGGCGCGCCGACCTGCCCCCAGTGGTACCGCGAGGCGTGCGCCATGTGCACCATCCGGTCGTCGTCGGCCGCGGAGCGGTCCTCCTGCTCCAGCAGCCGCCAGACGCCGTTGAACAGGTCCACCGCGAGCTGCCGCTCGTCGCCCGCGTCGACCGCCCGTACTGATTCGCCCATGACCGTGCCGATCCCTTCCTCGATCAGATGATCCGTCCGGTGGACGGCCCCGCGCAGCCGGTCGAGCCGCGCCTGCAGCCGCCGCCGGTGCCCGGCCAGCACCCGCTGCACCAGCTCGGCCTCGCCGCCCGCGGCCAGGCACTCGCCGACCTGCTCCAGCGGCAGGTCGACCGCGCGCAGCGCCCGTACCAGGCGCGCCGCCGGCACCTGCCCGGCCCGGTAGTACCGGTAGCCGGTGTCCGGGTCCACCTCGGCGGGGCGCAGCAGGCCGACCCGGTCGTAGTGGCGCAGCGCCTTGGCGGTCAGGCCGGTGCGGCGCGCCATCGCGCCGATGGTGAGCAGGTGCTCGCTCTGGTCCGTCACGCCGACGAATCTAGGACCTTCCCCCGCGGGAACCTCAAGCCGCCGGCCGCCGGCGGTCCGCTAGGTTGGGGGGTGCGGCCGGAGCACCGGCCGCGGCCGCCGCGACCGTTCCCAGGAGCACCCGAGATGACCGCGCCACTGCCTGGCTTCGCCGGACGCACCTACCTGTTCGACGTCGACAACGGTGCCGCCTTCCGCAACTCCTACTCCGCCGACGGGACCAGGCTGCGCTGGGAGGGCCTCGGCGAGTCGGCCGGCCAGTGGGAGGACGTCCGGCTGCACGTCGCCGAGGTCGGCCCGCAGGTGTACTTCGTCAGCTGGACCGAGCAGAGCGGCATCACGGTCAGCCATGTGATGGACCTCACCACGCTCACCGTCCGGGTCTTCTGGACGTACGAGGGCGAGGGCGGCCGCGTCGGCGAGCTGCACACCGGGAAGCTGCAGCCGGTCGGCTGAGCCTCAGCCGGCCCGCAGGCGCCCCGAGAGCCACTCCAGCGCGGGCGGCAGCAGCGTGCTCCAGGTCCGGAAGTTGTGCCCGCCCTCGGGCACCGTCGCGGTCGCCAGGGAGAGCGGCGCGCGGGCCGCGGCGGCGAACGCCCGGGTGTCCGCGGCGTAGTCCCCGTCCCCCCGCTCGGCCCCGGCCAGCAGCACCGCCACCCCGGGCGGCGGCAGGTTGCGCAGCCGCCACAGCAGGTCGGCCTCGTCGCGGCGGCGGGCGCTCCCGCGGAACAGGTCCCCGGTGGACGGGTCCTCGGCCGCCCGGTAGTAGCCGGACATCGAGACCGCGCTGGGGAAGACCTCCGGGTGGCGCATCGCCAGCTTGAGCGCGCAGTACCCGCCGGTGGAGTTGCCCATCACGGCCCAGGCCTGCGGCAGCGCCGAGACCCGGTACCCGGCCGTGATCGCCCGGGGGACGTCCCGGGTGAAGTAGGTCTCCGCCTGCGCGCCGCCGGGGACGTCCTCGCACTCGGTGTCGGCGGGCATCGCCGGGGACGGCCGCAGCAGGACCAGGACGGCCGGCTGCATCCGGCCGTCCTGGGTGAGGCGCAGCGCCGTGCCCGGGTAGTTGAGCCGGGTGATCAGGTTCCGGGCGTCGCCGGGGAAGCCCGTGAGCACCACCACCGCGGGGAAGCGGCGGTCCGCGTAGCCGGGCCGGAAGTACTGCGGCGGCAGGTAGACGTAGCCTTCGGTGCTCAGCCCGGACAGCGGGCCGGCGATCCGCACGCGCTGGATCTCGCCCGCCGCGGCCGGCTGCCGCGCCACCGGGCCGCCGCCGCGCACCGGCTCGCGGCCGAGCAGCCGGACCCCGCCGTCCCCGGCCGCGGGGACCACGGTGACCGGGCCCGGGCCGCCCGTGCCGAGCAGGTCGTCCCAGCTGCCGTAGAAGGAGAAGTAGTCGTTGGCGGCGAGGGCGAGCGCGCCGAGCAGGGCCAGCTGGGCGGCCAGCAGCACGCCGATCCGGCCGAGCACGGCGGGCGCGCCCGGGCGGGCCAGCCGGGGCCAGCACGCCACCGTCGCGGCGAGCACCAGCACCGCGAGGACGGCGGCGGCCGCCAGTACCTTGTGACTCGTCAGGCCCATCGCTGCACGCTGCTCCCTCGGTCCGGTGCACGGTGGCGGTCGGCGTCCCGGCGGTCGGGCGCGGGCGTCAGGTCGGGTCGGTGGCGCGCCCGGGTGCTGTTCTGGCGTGCCGGGGCGGCGGCCGGTCCCGGCGGCGGCTGCCGAGCCGGTTGCCGATCCACGCCAGCGCGGCGGCCACCAGGACGAACAGACCGAGCATCAGGGTGCAGGCGCCGGCCACCCGTCCGTACCCGCCGGGCAGGTGCGGGTCGAGGAACGGGTACGGGTACCAGTGCACCAGCGGCCCCCGGGCCAGCGTGTACGCCAGGTACACCAGCGGGAAGACCAGCCACTTCAGGACGGTCGTGCGGTCGATCCGCCGGGCCGGCGGCATCAGCAGCCAGTCGGCGAGGTACACCACGGGCATCACCCGGTGGACGATGTCGTCGACCCAGGGCAGCAGCAGCCCGAGGCTGTAGCCGGACAGCAGGAGGGCGTACACCAGGCCGGTGATCGTCATGTAGAGCACGACCGCGCCGCGGACCGCGTCCGGGATCCCCGGGCGGCCGCGCAGCGCGAGCACCCCGCCGGCCACCAGCACCAGCAGACCGGCGATGTTGCTCAGGATGGTGAAGTAGCTGAAGAAGTCGGTGAGCGGGGAACCCTGGCTCACCGCGTGCTGGCCCTGGATGCACAGCGCCACCGCGGCCAGCACGCCGAAGGCGATCCGCCCGAGCTGAACCGCTCGTTCCCGCATGGGCCCGCCCTCCCGCACCACTGAATGATCATCAGTCGGGAACATCATCGGCCCGGTCCGCCGGGGCCCACGGGAGGCGGACCGGCGGACCGGGCGCCTTCACCCGATCGGCCCGCCCGGCGCGGGAGCGTCAGGCCCGGGGGCGGGAGCGTCAGGGGCGGGGCGCGGGAGCGTCAGGCGTGGGTGCCGCCGTCGATCCGCAGCTCGGTGCCGGTGATGAAGGCGCCGTCGTCCGAGGCCAGCATGGCGATCACGCCGGCGACCGTCTCGGGCCCGGCGAAGCCCTGGCCGAGCGCCGGGGACAACTTCGCGAGCAGCGACAGGTCGGCGTCCTCGGGCAGGCCCGGGTTGCTGGTCATACCGCTGGCGATCGAGCCCGGCGCGACGCAGACCGCGCGCAGCCCCTGCTTCGCGTACTCGATCGCTATCGCGTGGGTGAAGGACTGGATGCCGCCCTTGGTCGCCGCGTAGGCCGCCATGTACGGGTGCGCGAAGGTCGCGGAGGTGGAGCTGAAGTTGACCACCACGCCCCGGCCGGTGGCCAGCAGCGCGGGCAGGGCCTCCCTGGTCACCAGGAAGGTGCCGGTGAGGTTCACCGCGATCAGGCGGTTCCAGAACTCCAGGGTGGTCCGGTCGGTGTGCGAGGACCGCAGGATGCCGGCCGCGTTGACCAGCGCGTCCAGGCCGCCGAGCTGCGAGATCGCACCGCCGACGCTCTCGCGCACCGAGCTCTCGTCGGCGATGTCGACGACGGCGGTGGTCAGGCGCCCGTCCGTGCCGTCGGCCTGCGCCAGCGTCCGGGTGGCCTCGAGGGCCTCCGCCGCGACGTCGGCGGCGACGACGGTGCCGCCCTCGGCGAGGAGCCGGAGCACGGTGGCCCGGCCGATGCCGGAGCCTGCGCCGGTGACCAGGGTGCGGCGGCCTTCGAAGCGGTTCATGGGTGTTCTCCCTGCGGGTGGTACGGCTGGTTCTCCTGCACGGTACGCCTTGATGGCACGTTGTGCCACATCTGCACGACAGGCCAGACTGCTGGCGCTTGCCGTAGGCTGGCGCTGTCCGAAGTTCCGCGTCACCGGTGTCCCAGGGGGCCCTTCCCGTGTCCGGCAGCGATCCGCGCCCGTCCCTGACCGAGCGCCGCAAGGCGGCCACCCAGCAGGAGATCGCGTTCACCGCGGCCCGGCTGTTCGCCGAACGCGGCGCGGAGGCCACCACCGCGGAGGACATCGCGCGGGCCGCCGGGGTCTCGCTGCGCACCTTCTACCGGTACTTCCGCACCAAGGAGGACGCCGTCGCGCCGCTGCTCGCCGACGGCGTCCGCGACTGGATCGCCCGGCTGTCCGCCGAACCGGCGCCGCTCACCTCACCGCAGGCGCTCGAACACTCCGCCCGGGCCGCCTTCCGGCCCACCCCCGACCGGCCCGCCGAAGCCCTCGAGTGGACCCGCGGCCTGCTGCGCGTGATGGCCGCCGACCCCGGCCTGCTGGCCGTCTGGCACCGGGTGCACCACGAATCCGAACTCGCCCTGGTCCCCGTGCTGGCCGAGCTCACCGGGCCGGACGCCGACCCGCTGGAGGTGCGGCTCGCGGCGGCGGCCGCCAACACCGCGATGCGGGTGGCCGTGGAGAGCTGGGCCGCCACCGACGCGCCCGCCGCCGACGTCGCCGAACTGGCCGCCCGCTGCCTGCGCGAACTCACCCAGGGCCTGCGCCTGTGGGCCCCGGACACCCGGGCCGGCGCCGGGATGTGACGCTCCACCGGGCCGCACCCCCGACCACCCGACCACCCGAGCCCCCGACCGCCCGCGTCCCCGACCTCCTGGGTGCGGACGCCGGGTCGGCCGGCCGGACTGCGGATCAGCCGACCGGGCGCCCGCCCAGCCGTTCGCCGCAGGACAGGTTCCAGCGGCCGCCGCCGCCCGTGAGGCGGGTGAGGGTGAGCGGTTCGACGTCCAGCCGCCAGAAGGCCTGGGGTGGCAACGCGAGGGCGTGGACCACGGCGGCCCGGACCACGGCGGGTTCCACCACGGCCAGCACCCGGCCGCTGCGGGCCTCCAGCCAGGCCCCGACCCGGCCGATCAGGCCGAGGACGCTCTCGCCGCCGTGCGGGGCGGCCGCCGGGTCGGCCAGCCAGCCGGCCAGCGCGGCGGGGTCGGCGGCGGCCAGTTCGTCGAGGGTCCGGCCGCGCCAGCCGCCGGTGTCCAGGTCCGCCGGGCCGGGCCCGGCCGCCGCGGCCAGTCCGAAGGCGGCGACCGTCTGCGCGCAGCGCCGGGACGGGCCGGCGAACACCTCATCGGCGCCGGGCAGCAGCCCGGCGGCGCCTTCGGCGGCCCGGCGGCCGGTGTCCGTCAGACCGGTGTCCGCACCGAACCTGGCCTCGCGCAGTCCGGCCGAGGCGGCCGGTGAGATCAGCGTCACCCGTACCGTCATCCCGTAGTCCTCCCCGCCCGGCGGCAAGCCTGGCACGTACACGCACCGTTCGACGGGCGCCCCGCACGCCGTCCGGTGCACCGCGTGCCCCTGCCGCAGCCCTTGGCCGGGCCGCCGCCCCACGGTACCGTCACCTCGACAATTGACGACGGTGTGACGGAAGCCGGTGGGAACCCGGCACGGTCGCGCCACTGTGTACCCGGTACCCGACCTCCCGTCAGGTGCCGGAAAGTCAGACCCGACTCCGTCGTCCACTGCTCCAACGAACGGGACGCGAGTTCCCCCAGGAGGTCCGGTCATGGCTCACCCCATCGCCCCCGCCGCCGCTCCGGCGATTGCCCCCATCTCGCTGAAGGCCATCGCCCCCTGGGCGGCGTTCTTCGGCATCCTCATGCTGATCGTCATCTACTTCGTCGGCGCCGAGCAGGGCGCCACCGCGCTCATCTCCGGTGAGAACGTGCACGAGTGGGTCCACGACGGCCGTCACCTGCTCGGCTTCCCCTGCCACTGATCCCAAGGGGAACCGACGCTCATGAACTCCGTATCCGTCAGATCCCTGCTCGTCCGGGGCATGCTCGCGGGCCTCGCGGCCGGGGTGCTCGCCCTGGTCGTGGCCTACCTGCTCGGTGAGCCGCACGTCGACGCCGCGATCGGCTTCGAGGAGGCGCACGCCCACTCGCACGACGCCGGCGAGGTCGAACTGGTCAGCCGCAGCATGCAGTCCACGCTCGGCCTGGCCACCGGCATCCTGCTGTACGGGCTCGCCTTCGGCGGCATCGCCGGCCTCGCGTTCTGCTTCGCGCTCGGCCGGATCGGCCGCTTCGGCCCGCGGGCCACGGCGGCCCTGCTGTCGGCGGCCGGCCTGGCCGTGGTCTACCTGGTGCCGTTCCTCAAGTACCCGGCCAACCCGCCGTCGGTGGGCGAACCGGACACCATCGGCAAGCGCACCACGCTGTACTTCCTGATGATCGCGCTCTCCGTGCTGCTCGCGATCGGCGCGACCATGCTCGGCCGGCGGCT
Source organism: Kitasatospora sp. NEAU-CNBT7 (assembly GCF_057220535.1). NCBI lineage: Bacteria > Bacillati > Actinomycetota > Actinomycetes > Kitasatosporales > Streptomycetaceae > Kitasatospora > Kitasatospora sp. NEAU-CNBT7. The sequence goes on from NZ_JBXQQB010000004.1 coordinate 44,028, forward strand.
GGCACCGGCCCTCGGCAACTGGAACGCCACGGCGGTCGCCGTCGTCGCGTTCGTGGCGGCGGTCGGCATCGCGTACGCGGTGCTGCCGACCGTGGACGAGGTGCCGGAGGACTTCCCGGCCTCGCTGCTGTGGCAGTTCCGGCTGTCCGCGCTGGCGATCCAGGTGACGCTGTGGAGCGGCTTCGGCATGCTCTTCGGGCACCTGGCCGAGCGGCTGCTGGTCCCGGCCCCGGCCGCCCGGCCGACCGCCGAGGCGGCCACGGTCTGACCGGGCGCCCGTAGACAGCGGGTCACCACGACGGGCCCGGCGGGGGAGGTCTCCCCGCCGGGCCCGTCGGCGTCCTCACACCGGCACCACGGCGACCGGGCAGTGCGCGTGGTGCAGCACGGCGTGCACCGAGGTCCCGAGGCGCAGGCCGAAGCGCGGCGCGGGCTCGTGCCGGGAGACCACCAGCAGGGCTGCCTGCCGGGAGGCCTCGACCAGGGTCTCGACGGTCGCGCCGGTCAGCTGGCGGGCGTCCACCCGCACCTCGGGGAAGTCCTCGAGGACGGGTTCGATGGTGTGCTGCAGCAGCTGGGCGTGCAGCCGCTCCTCCTCCCCCGCCTCGTCGGCCATCGCCACCTGCCCGGCCTCCGCGACCACCGGCGACCAGGTGTGCAGGGCCTCGACCGGCAGCCGCCGCGCGGCGGCGGCCCGCAGTGCGAACCGCAGGGTGGCGGCGTCCCGCTCGTCGCGGACGGCGACCAGCACGTGGCTGCCCGCGTCCGGAGCGCCGCGCACCACCACCACCGGGCAGCGGGAGTGCGCGGTCACCCGCAGGCTGACCGAGCCGAGCAGCAGCGCGGCGAAGCCGCCGTGGCCCCGGGTGCCGACCACCGCGAGCTCCGCGTGCTCGGCGGCGGTCAGCAGGGCCTCGGCGGCCTCCCTGGGCACCACGTCGCCGGTGAGCCGCAGCTCCGGGTGAGCGGCCTTGAGCTTGCCGAGCGAGTCGTCCAGCAGCTCCTGGGCGTCGCGCAGGATCAGATCGGTCACGGCGGCCCCGGTCCGCGGCGAGAGGGTGACGGTGCCGGTGTTGACCGCGTGCACCAGGTGCAGTGCGCAACCCCGGCGATCGGCCTCCTGGGCGGCCCATTCGGCGGCCGCGGCGGCGGAGGCCGAACCGTCCACACCGGCGACCACGCCTGCGGGGGCTCTGTTGTTCATGATCGTCTCCCGGAAACGCTCCACGCCCTCCGCCCGGCCCGGGACCGGGCCACCGCGCAGGGCCCTGGTACCAGGATGCGCCTGTCGGCCGTGGCGCGCCGGGCCCCTGTGGGCATGCCCAGGTCACGCCGGGCGGGTTCACCAGGCGAAGGCCCGGGCCGGGTTGGCCCGCAGGATGCCGTCGGCGGCCCGCTCGCCGAGCTCCCGGACCAGCCGGGGACGCAGGCCGCTCAGCAGGTACGCCGGGCCGGGGTTGCCGCGCGCGGCCGCGGTGGTGGTGTCGCCGCCGAGCAGCAGCCGACCGCCGTGACCGGCCTCGGTGAGCGCCACCAGGGTGTCCAGCAGGTGGTGGTCGGTGGCGTGGTGGGCCCGGGACGGGCCGTCCAGCACCAGGTACGCACCCGAGGCGGCGGCCTCGCGCTGCATCCGCAGGTCGGGGAACCGGTTGAGGTGGCCCAGCAGCACCCGCCGCGGCGGGACGCCGAGCCGGTCGCAGAGCAGGTCGAGGACCTCGCCGGCGGCCGTGCCGAGTTCGTGGTGGACGGCGATCGGCGCCCCGGTCGCGTGGTGCGCCTCGGCGGCGGCGGTCAGCGTCCGGCGGGCGTGCGGGTCCAGGCCGTGGTAGCCGCCGGCCACCTTGATCAGCCCCGCCCGGCCCGTCCCGGCGGGGCCGGCCGTGCCGTCATCGCCGGTCGGGCCGGCCGGGCCGGTGAGCTCGGCGGTGAACAGCGCGGCCAGGTCGAGTCCGCGCAGCCGCCCGGGCGGGTAGTGGGCCGCCTGGTGCAGTCCGGTGGCGGCGACCAGGTGGACACCGGTGGCGCGGGAGAGCGCGATCAGGTCCGGGATCCGCCGGCCCATCCCGTACGGCGTCCACTGGACCAGGGCACCGCCGCCGGCGGCGGCGAAGGCCCGCAGCTCGGCCTCGGCGGCGGCCGGGTCGTCGAGTTCCTGGCCCGGGAGCTGCTCGCTGCGCAGGAACAGGTGGTCGTGGGCGTCGCAGAGGCCGAGCCCGGCCGGGTCGAGCGGGCCGAGGACGGTGTGCACCACCTCGGCGGGCCCGGCAGCACCGGAAGCGACGGCGGCCGCGGCGGCCCCGGCGGGGGTCATGCCGCGTCCAGCACGGACGCGGTGGCGCGCAGCGCGGCCAGTGTCTTCGGGACCCCGATGTACGGCGCGAGGTGGACGAAGGACTCGGTGATCTGCTGCGGTGTCAGGCCGATCCGCAGGCTGCTGCGGATGTGGCCGGCCAGCTGCGGTTCGACGCCGCCGAGGGCCGCGAGGGCGGCCAGGGTGAGCAGCTGACGGTCCCTCGGCTCCAGGCCTTCACGCTGGTAGGTGCCGCCGAACAGGCTGGTGACGATCCAGTCGGGGAAGCCCGGCGCGAGCCCGTCCAGGGCGGGCAGGGTGGCCAGTTGGGTGGCCTCGTCCATCAGGGCGTCGAGCACCCGGTGGCCGGCGGCGCGGTCGAGGACGGCCGGGGTGAGGTCGGCGGGCTGCACGGTTCTCCTTCAGCGGGTGCGGAGTTCGGGGGTGCGGAGTTCGGGGGTGCGGAGGTCGGGGGTGCGGAGGTCGGGGGTGCGGAGGTCGGGCGCGGGGCGGTCGGGGGCGGGGAACCCGGGGGCCGACAGGTGGAGCACCCGGTAGCGGGTGACCGTCGCCGCGGGGGCGTCGGGCGCACCGCCGTACCGGCCGTCGCACCAGAGGCTGAACTGCAGCAGCTGCCAGCGGTACGGATCGAGGGCGAGGGCCGTCGAGTGCAGGGCGCTCTCGTCACCGTCGGCCGCGGCCGGGCGGGCGACGGCCTCGGCGAGCGCCCCGGCGGGGTCGGTGTCCTCGGGCAGCGGGGTGAGGACCCGGGTGGCGGTCCGCGGCCGGAGGGCCGCCGCCGGGCCGGGCCGCAGCGCGTGCCCCAGCCAGTGGCGGACCGGCGGGCGCCCGAAGTCCCCGCTCAGGGTGCGGAATCCGGGGCCGCGCAGGAAGGCGTCCATGGCGTCGGCGCGGTGCCAGAGGTAGAGCGGTGCGTACTCGTCGGCCGGGGATCCGTCGGTGCCGCGTTCGCGGACCAGGTACGCCTTGAGGGCGAGGCCGGGCAGCCGGTCGGTCAGGTGGCCCTTGTCGGCGACCCGGCGGTGGATCGTCCGCATGTCGTGGCCGGCGGGGAAGGTGATCTCGTACTGCATGGCCTGCACGGACGGCCTCCGGTGGCTGGCGGGGGTCAGGGGGTGCGGAGCAGGGCGAGGGCGCCGCGGACGGCCCGGTGAAAGGGCTCGGGCGAACCGGCGGCGCGGGCCAGCACGTAGCCGCCCTGGACGACGGCGACCAGGGCGGCCGCGGTGTCGGCCGGGTCCGGCCCGGCGGGCAGTTCGCCGGCCGCCTGGCCCTCGGCGACCACCTCGGCGATCCGGCCGCGCAGCCAGGCCAGGGTCTCCTCGACCGGGGCGCGCAGCCGGGGGTCGGCGATCACCTCGGGGTCCTGGGCCATCCGGCCGATCCGGCAGCCGCGCAGCACCTCGCGCTCGCGGCCGAGGTAGGCGGCGATCCGCTGGAGCGGGGTGCCGGGGCCGCCGAGCTGCTGCTCCGCGAGGGTGCGCAGCTGTTCGGCGCTGCGGCGCAGGGCGGCGGCGGCGAGGTCGGGCTTGCCGTCGAAGTGGTGGTACATGCTGCCCTGGCCGACGCCGGCCTGCTGCTGGATGGCCTTGGGGCTGGTGCCGACGTAGCCGCGCTCCCAGAGGAGTTCCTGGGTGCTCTCGATCAGGCGGTCCTGGGTGGTCATGGGATCACTGTACATACCAGTAGGTACAGAGGGCCAGAGGTCACCCGGTCCGGACGCGGCCGGCAGTCGGCGACCCCTGGCAGGCTTCCGCCGCGCGCAGTTCCCCACGCCCCTCGGGGCCGCCGCTCGGGGCCGCCCGGCGGGGAGGAACGGGCGGGAACGGCGAGGCCCCGCCCGCGGGAGCGGACGGGGCCGGGAGGGCCGGGAGAGCCGGGGGCGGGGTCAGGCCGGGACGCGCTCCGGTTCGGCCGCGGCGCCCGGGCCGGGGGCCACCACCGGGTCGCCGCCGTGCTCGATCCGCAGCTCGGGCAGCAGCCGGTCGAGCCAGCCCGGGATCCACCAGTTGAGGCGGCCGAGCAGGGTCATGGTGGCCGGGACCAGCACCAGCCGGACCACGGTGGCGTCGATCAGGACCGCCACGGCCATCCCGACGCCCATCATCTTGACGGTGATGTCGGGGTCGATCGCGAAGCCGGTGAAGACCGCGACCATGATGGCGGCCGCGCTGCTGATCACCCGTCCGGTGGCCGCCAGGCCGCGCAGCACGCTGCCGCGCGCGTCCCCGGTGGCCAGCCACTCCTCGCGGACCCGGGCCAGCAGGAAGACCTCGTAGTCCATCGACAGGCCGAACAGCACCGTGAACATCAGGATCGGCACCCAGCTGGACACCGGCACCGAGTGCGGCAGCCCGAGCGCCTTCGCGCCTGCGTCGGACTGGAAGACCGCCGTCATCACGCCGTACGCGGCGGCCACCGACAGCAGGTTCATCGCCGCCGCCTTCACCGCGATCACCGGCGCCCGGAACAGCACGGTCAGCAGGATCAGCGACAGCGCCACCACGAACGGCACCACCACCCAGAGCCGGTCCGAGAGCCGCTTCGAGATGTCCGAGAAGGACGCGACCACCCCGGTCACCTCGGCGCCGGAGGCCGGCAGCAGGTCGGCGCGCATCCGGGACAGCAGCTGCGCGGTGCGCTCGTCCTGCGGGCCGGTCCTCGGCTGGACCGAGACCACGGCCGCGTCCTGGGCCCGGTTCACCAGCGGCGGCGCGACCGCGGCCACGCCCGGGTCGGCGGCCAGCCGGGCGGTCAGCGCGGGGAGTTCGGTGGCGGGCACCCGCTGGAGGTCGACCGCGACCAGCAGCGGACCGTTGGCGCCCGGGCCGTACGCCTCGGCCACCAGGTCGTACGCCTTGCGGGTGGTGTTGCCGGCCGCCTGGCTGCCGGCGTCCTGCGGCCAGGTCCGCATCCCGAGCATCGGCGCGGCCAGTGCCAGCAGGACCACCAGCGAGGCCAGCGCCGCGGCGACCGGGCGGCGGCCGATCAGGGCGGCCCACCGCTCGGTACGGGTCGGGCCCTTGGGCTTCACCGGACCGTCGGTACGGCGCTCGGAGCGGCGCAGCAGCCGCGGACCGGCCAGCGAGCACAGCGCGGGCACCAGCGTCAGCGAGGCCAGCATCACGGCCCCGACCACCAGGAAGGTGGCGTAGCCGAAGGAGGAGTAGGTGGGCAGCCCGGCCAGCTTGAGGCCGAACAGCGAGACCAGCACGGTGGAGCCGGCCACCACCACGGAGGAGCCGGCCGTCGCGGTGGCCTCGGCCGCCGCCTGCCGCCGGTCCAGGCCCTTGCGCAGCCCCTCGACGTGCCGGCTGACCAGCAGCAGCGCGTAGTCGATGCCGACGCCCAGGCCGACCATGCTGGCCACGGTCGGCGCGGTCGGGCTGATGTCGGTGACCGCGGCGAGCAGGGTGGTCAGCGCGGTGCCGGCGCCCAGCCCGGCCAGCGCGACCACCAGGGGCAGGCCCGCCGAGACCACGGTGCCGAGCGAGAGCACCAGGACGACCAGCGCGGCCACGATGCCGATGGTCTCCGCGGTGCCGTCCGGCGCGGTGAAGTTCTCCGGCAGCTGGCCGCCGAACTCGACCTGCAGGCCCGCGTCCTGGGTCGGACGGGCGGCGGCGCGCAGGTCGTCCAGGCCCTCGGAGCCCTTGAACGAGGTCACCGGTATCAGGTAGTTGACGGCGAGCAGGGCGGTGGAGCCGTCGGCCGAGAAGACCGGCTCGGCGACCGGACCCGCGCCGCGGACCGTACCGATCCGGGTGCGCAGCTCCGCCAGCGCCTGGTCGGGGACCCGGTGCCCGGCCCGGTCGTGGACGACGACCCGGGCGCTGGCGCCGGACATCTCGGGGAACCGCTCGTGCAGCAGGTCGAGGCCGGCGGTGGACCGGGTACCGGGCACCCGGTAGTCGTCGCGCGGGGTGCCGCCGAAGCCGGCGGCCAGCCCGAGGAGCGCGGCCAGCAGCAGCGCCCAGCCGAGCACGGTGTACCAGGGTCTGGCGGCCGCGGCGCCGCCGAGGCGGCCGAGGAGGGAGGACATGAACAGGCCTTTCGGCTGGTCCGGTGCAGAAGTCCCGCCCAGCCTGACCGCCCGCGCTTGGAGACGACTTGGGACGGCACTTGGAGGCGCCCGGTGCGCCGCCCGGGCTGCGGGCCGGGGCCGGGTTGCGGGCCGGACCGGGTACGGGCGGGGAGACGCACCGGCCCGCGGCAGAGACTAGGGCCCCGGCGGGAGTTGCGCCAGAGCCCGGAGCGCATCGGCCTCCCAGTGCGCGGACTCCCAGCGGCGGGCGACCTCGGCGGCGTGCCGGAAGTGCTCGGCGGCCTCGGCGTACCGACCCAGGTGGCGGGCGAGCTCGCCGCGGGTGTGGGCGACCGGCCAGAGCGCCACCGAGGTGCTCGCGGCGCCGGCCACCAGGCGGTCCACCTCGCCCAGCTCGACCAGCAGCTCGGCCGCCTCGGCCCGCTCGTCCAGCGCGATCACCGCCATGGCGCGCAGGACCAGGAAGAACGACCGGTAGTAGTCCGGCGCGATCGGCCGCCCCGGGCTGCGGGCCGCCCTGGCCTCCTCGATCCGGCCGTCCTGGGCCAGCGCCAGCGCCAGCACGTCGTCCACCAGCGGCCCGTACAGTGCGGCGGCCGACCGGACCAGCGGCAGTTCCTCGCGCAGCCGCCCGCCGCCGATCGCCAGGGTCAGGCGGTGGACCGCGTCGACGCCGTCGGCGTGCAGCGAGCCGCGCGCCCGCAGGCCGTCCACGGCGCGGCGGTAGAGCGCGCGGGCCTCGTCGGGCCGGTCCGCGGCCAGCGCCAGCATCGCCTGCTGGCAGAGCCCGACGTCGATCAGCTCGGGCAGGCCGTACGCCTCCGCGATCCGCAGCCCGGTGTCGATGTGCGCGCGCAGGGCCGGCAGGTCGCCCCGGACGGCGGCCGCGGTGGCGTGCAGGTGCTCGGCGTGCCAGCGGTACGCGGGAAGGTCGAACTCCTGCGCCAGCGAGGCGAGTTCGGTGGCGATCTCGGAGCGCAGCAGCAGGTCGTGCTCGTAGTCGTGCACCCGGGCCTGGGCAGCCAGCGCGCGGGCCAGCAGCCGCGGGTCGCCCACCGCGCGGGCCAGCGCGACCGCCTCGGCGCCGGCCGCCCGGCCCTCGCTCGTGCCGGTGCAGTCGAGTTCGTAGCTGAGCGCATCCAGCAGGCGGCACCGGGTGACCGGGGGCAGGTCGGTGCGGCGCAGCAGGGCGGTCAGCGCGTCGACCGCCGCGTGGTCCACCGAACCGTACGGGTGCGCGACCCACGGCGTCGGCTCGGTCCAGGCGGTCCACGCCTCGATCACCAGGTCCTCGCGGCCGCTCTCCCGGGCCAGCCCGACCGCCGCGGCCCGGGTCGCCAGTGCGGCGGCGATCTCCCCGGCCCGCACCTGGGCCCGCAGCAGCGCACCGAGCAGGGCGATCCGCCGGGCCGCCCGGTCGTCGCCGCACTCGGGCGCCAGCGCGAGGGCGTCCAGGGCCTGCTGGAGCAGCGCCGCGCAGCTCTCGTGCGCGTAGCGGCGCTCGGCGGCCTCGGCGGCCCGCACGCAGTGGTCGACGGCGAGCTCGGCGGTGGCCGCGGACGCCGCCCGCGCGTAGTGGTGGGCCAGCGCGGCCAGCCGGTCCGGGTGCAGGGCGCGCAGCGCCTCGGCGACCCGGCCGTGCAGCCGGGTCCGGCGCAGCGAGCTGAGGTCGGCGTACAGGGTGTCGCGGACCAGCGCGTGGGTGAACCGGACCGCGCCCGGGCGGGGTTCGGTGAGCAGGCCGCCGACCAGGGCGGCCTCCAAGGCGTCCAGCAGCCGTTCCTCGCCGTGTCCGGAGGCGGCCAGCAGCAGGTCCACCTCGGCCTCCCGGCCGACCACCGCGGCCAGCCGCAGCACCTCCACGGTGGTCCCGGGCAGCCGGGAGAACCGCCGCCGCAGCACGTCCCTGACCCCCTGCGGGACCTCCTGGACGGCTACCAACGCACCCTCCCCGGCCAGCAGTTGGGCGCTCTCGAGGAGATAGAACGGGTTGCCCCCGGTGCGCTCGGCGAGTGCCCGTACGGTGTGCGGGTCGACCTCCGCCTCGCAGACCGACCCGATCAGCCGGCCCGCCTCCTCCTCGGCCAGCCCGCCCAGCGGCAGCCGGTACGGCGAGCGGCGGGCCAGCGCGGCGAGCGTGTCGGTCAGCTCCCCCTCGCCGGGGCGGTGCGCCACCACCAGCAGCAGGCCGGGCAGTTGCGCGCCGGCCAGCGCGGTCAGCAGGGCCCGGGTCTCCCGGTCGGCCGCGTGCAGGTCGTCCAGCACCAGGGCGACCGGCCGGGCCGCGGCGGCCTGCCGCAGCCACTCCTCGACGGCCCGGTGCAGCCGGAACCGGCCGACCAGCGCATCGGCCTGCGGCCCGGCGCCGTGCTGCCCGGCGCCGTGGGACGGGGTGCGGTGGGGCTCGCTGCCGTGGGGCTCGCTGCCGTGGAGCTTTGCGTCCTGGGGCTCGGCGGCCTGGGGCAGGGCGCCCTGGTGTGGGGCGCCCTGGTGTGGGGCGCGTTGGTGCGGGGCGTTCCGTGCCGGGGCGGACGCAGGGTCGGCGGGCGTCCCCGTCGGCTCACCGTCCAGCAGCGGGGCCAGCTGCCGGGCGTGGACCGGCGACAGCGGACTCTGTTCGGCCAGTCCGCGCAGCGCCTCCGTCCAGGCCCAGGCCGGCGGGGCACCCCCGGACTCCGGGCAGCGCCCGGCGGCCACCAGCATCCCGGAGCTCGTGAGTTCGGCGTGCAGCCGCCCGAGCAGGGTCGACTTGCCCGCGCCCGCCTCACCGCTGACCACCACCACCGGATGCCCGCCCGCCTCGGCCTCCCGGGCGGCCTGCCGCAGCGTCCGCAGCTCGTCCTCCCGGCCGACGAACAGCCGCCCGGGAGGCGGCGCGGGCACCCCGTCGGGCGCGGCAGCGGCCGCGGGGCCGGGCCGAACGGGCGGCGCCGCCGCCACGGCCCCGGCAGCGGACCCTGCAGCGCGCCCGGCAGCGGACCCGGCCGGGGCCGGGAGCAGCTGGGCGGTGCGCTGGTTGAGGATCGCGGACTCCAGCTCGGTCAGGGCCGGGTGCGGGTCGAGACCGAGTTCACCGGTCAGCAGGGCGCGGGCCGCGCGCAGCGCGTCCAGCGCCTCGGCCTGCCGGCCGGCGCCCCAGAGCGCGAGCGCCAGCAGGCGCCAGCCCTGCTCGCGCAGCGGATGCCCCTCGGCCAGCTCCCTGGCCTCGGGCACGGCGTCCGCCGGGCGGCCCTCGGCGAGTGCCGCCTCCACCGCCAACTCACGTGCGGAGAGCCGGAGTTCGTCCAACCTGCCGATCTCCGCCAGCGCCCACGGCTGGTCGGCGAACTCGGCCAGCACCGGGCCCCGCCAGAGCGCCAGCGCGTCCTGAACCGACCGGGAGAGCAGCCCGTCCGGCCGACCGGCCCCGGCCGCGCCGGCGGCGGGCGACAGCAGTTCCCGTGCGCGCCGCAGCCGGGATTCGAAGTCCCAGGCGTCCACGGCGCTCGCGGCGGACGGCTCCAGGGCGTACCCGGGCGCCCGGCTCAGCAGCAGCCGCGCCGGCTCACGCGGGCCGCGCTCGGGCTCCAGCAGCCGTCGCAGGTTCGACACGTAGGCCTGCAGCGAGGCCGCGGCCTTGGCCGGCGGCCGTCCGCTCCACAGGTCGTCGATCAGCCGCTCGACCGGCACCACCCGCCCCCGGGCCACCAGCAGCCGGGCGAGCACACCGCGCTGCCGGGGTCCGCCGAGCGCGACCTGTCGGCCGCCGACGACCGCCGTCAGCGGGCCGAGCATGGTGAAGCCGACCGGCACCCGGGCCGGGCCCGGGGCGTCCGCCCGGGCGTCCGCGGAGGTGTCCGCGGGGGTGTCCGCGGGGGTGCCCGCCGGGCCGGGCAAGGCTGCTCCGCGCACGTACACCGGGGCGCCGCCGCCGTACCGCACCTGCCCTCCTCGCGCCGCAGTTCCGGGGTCCTCCCGAGCCTATGCGACGGCGCGGGGCCCGGGCGCCGGGGCCGCCGCCGGCCGCACCCCGGGCCCCTCGGCCCGCCCCCTCGGCAGCGGGCCTCAACCCCGGGGCTCAGCTCCGCAGCAGCACCGCCGACAGCGGCACGAACCCACCCGCGCCGCCGTCGGTGGCGCCGCCCGAGGTGCGCCGCAGCATGCCGAGCGCGATCCGCTCGCCCTGTTCCTTGGCGCGCTCCGCCACCGGCCCCCGGTACAGGCCGTCCACGCTCGCCCGCCACAGCTGGACCCAGCGGCCGAAGTGCTCGGCGGTCAGCGGACGCCGCCGGTGCAGGGCGGCGTGCGGGGCGAAGGCGTTGCGCCGGTACTCCCCGGTGCGCAGCAGCGCGCTCTCCCAGAAGTCGGTGATGTGCGGGAGGTGCGCCTCCAGGTCGAGCCCGGCCACCTCGGTGAAGAACGGGCCGATCACCGGGTCGGCGAAGGCGGCCGGGTAGAAGCGCCGCAGCAGCCGGTCCAGGTCCGCCCGGTCGGCGAGGTCGGCAGTGGCGGGGCGTCGGCGCATCGGTCTCTCCTGTCCGGACAGCGGCCGGGTGGTCGGGCGGCCGGATGGTCGGGCGGCCGGTCCGGCCAGGGTACGCCGGGCGGTCCGCGAGTCCCGGCGGTCCGGCGGTCCGGCGGTCCGGTCCGGCGCCGGCCGCCTGGCAGGATGATCGGTATGAGCTATCGCGCCGCCGACGACCGCTACCGGTCGATGACCTACCGCCGTGCCGGACGCAGCGGGGTGCAGCTGCCCGCCGTCTCACTCGGTCTCTGGCACAACTTCGGGGACACCCAGCCGCTGGAGGTGCAGCGCGCGGTGCTGCGCCGCGCCTTCGACCGCGGCATCACCCACTTCGACCTGGCGAACAACTACGGCCCGCCGTACGGCAGCGCGGAGCGCAACTTCGGCACGCTGTTCGCCCAGGACCTGCGCCCGTACCGGGACGAGCTGTTCATCGCCTCCAAGGCCGGCTACGACATGTGGCCGGGCCCGTACGGCGACGGCGGCTCCCGCAAGTACCTGCTGGCCAGCCTGGACCAGTCGCTGGAGCGGATGGGCCTGGAGTACGTCGACGTCTTCTACTCGCACCGGTACGACCCCGAGACCCCGCTCGAGGAGACCATGGGTGCGCTGGACACGGCGGTGCGCTCCGGCCGCGCGCTGTACGCGGCGATCTCCAACTACCCGGCCGAGCAGCACCGCGAGGCGGTGGCGTTCCTGCGCGAGCTGGGCACGCCGATGCTGCTCAACCAGGCCAGCTACTCGATCCTGAACCGGGCGCCCGAGGACGAGGGCCTGCTGACCGCCGTCGGCGACACCCAGACCAGCCTGATCGCCTACTCCCCGCTCGCCCAGGGCCTGTTGACCGACCGGTACCTCACCGGGGAGGTACCGGTCGGCTCGCGGATGTCGGTCGGCCACTTCCTCAAGGAGCAGGCGCTGACCGGCGGCAAGCTGCGGCAGCTGCGCGCGCTGAACAAGGTGGCCGAGCAGCGCGGCCAGAGCCTCGCCCAGCTGGCGCTGGCCTGGGTGCTGCGCGACCCGCGGGTGGTGTCGGTCATCGTGGGAGCCAGCAGCGTCGCCCAGCTCGACCAGAACATCGACGCGCTGGACGGCGCTCCGCTGACCGCGGAGGAGCTGGCGGAGATCGACCGGCTCAGCCGCTAGGGCCTGTCCGGCGGATCTCGTCGGATCAGCGTGCGGCGTCGGGCGCCCGTCTGGGCGTGCGCCCGAGTCGGCCTCGTACTGGACGTACTTGGGCGATTCGGGCGTGCGTCCAGACGGGATGATCCGTCGTCGCACGCCCGGCAAGATCCGCCGGACAGGCCCTAGTACGGGTACGGTCCGGGGGGCGGGCGCCGCGGCCCCGCCCCCCGGACCGCGCCGACCGGGCGGGCCGGACCGGGCGCCGCCGGCCTCAGTTCACCGGCGTGTACTTGTAGCCGACCCGACGCACCGTCACGATGCTGTCCCGGTAGGGCGCGCCGAGCTTGCGGCGCAGCCGGGCCACGTGGACGTCGACCGTCCGGCCGTCGCCGACGTGGCCGTAGCCCCAGACGGCGGACACCAGGTGGTCGCGGGTGTGCACCCGGTGCGGGTGCCGGGTGAGATGGGCGAGCAGCTCGAACTCCAGGTAGGTGAGGTCGAGTTGGGCGCCGTCCACGTACGCGTTGCGGCGGTCCGGGTCGACGCTGATCCCGTTCGCGGCAGGCACCGCGGCGGGCACCGCGGCAGGCGCCGCCACCGGTGCGGACCGGACCGGGGCCGGGGCGGGCTGCTCCGGCTCGGGCGCCGGGACCAGCAGCAGGTAGCCGATCAGCGGGTGCCCGGGGGCGGCGCCCAGCTGGGCGCCGTACTGGGCGAGCAGCGCCTGCGGGAGCGCGGACTGCGGCAGTGCCGCGACCAGCGCCCCCTCGGGCAGACCGGTCAGCTGGGCCAGCGCGGCCGGTACGGCGGCGGGCTGCTGGGACGGCGCCGGGCGGGGCGGATGGACGGGCTCGCGCCAGCGGTCGCCGCCCGAAGGGACGGACCGGACCGCACGCAGGTGCGGGGTGGAGGAGGGGACGGGCAGGGTGGCCGTGGAAGAAGACATGGTGCCGCTCTTTCGCGCGTGACGACGGGGTGGAAGCGTCTGCGCGTCGAACCGGGGCCGTGCGGGCGGAACTGACGGGAGGTCAGGCCGCGGAGCGCCGGGACGCGCGAGGCGAACCCGGACACGTCTGGTCGAAGAGGTGCGGCTGTCGGGACGGCCAGAACGGCTCAAGGTCGTGGCGACCCTCAGCGCTGTCCTCGACAAGATTCATGAGCCCATTGAATCAGATGAACGCGGTGCTGCGCCCCAACGGGCCCCACCGCCTTGGATTGCGTCCCATTTCGCCGGATCCGTCCCCGGCGGTCAGCCGCGCGCGGCCCTGACCCGGTCCGCGGCGTGCTCGACCAGCCGGATCAGCAGCTCCTTGCCGTCCTCCCGGCTGCGGGCGTCGCAGAGCAGCACCGGCACCTGCGGGTCGAGGTCCAGGGCGGCCCGGACGTCCTCGGGTGCGTGCACCTCGGTGCCCTCGAAGCAGTTCACCGCGACCACGAACGGGATCCCGCGCCGCTCGAAGAAGTCGACCGACGGGAAGCAGTCGGCCAGCCGCCGGGTGTCGGCGAGCACCACCGCGCCCAGCGAACCGCGCGCCAGCTCGTCCCAGACGAACCAGAACCGGTCCTGGCCCGGGGTGCCGAACAGGTACAGCGCGAGGCCCGGCCGCAGGTCGATCCGGCCGAAGTCCATCGCGACCGTGGTGGTCCGCTTGGCCTCCACCCCGTGGGTGTCGTCGACCGGCCGGCCCAGCTCGCTCAGCTGCTCCTCGGTTCGCAGCGGCCGGATCTCGCTGACCGCGCCGACCAGCGTGGTCTTGCCGACGCCGAAACCGCCCGCCACCAGGATCTTCAGCGCCGCGTTGCCCCAAGGTCCCTGGCGCGAGGATTCGGTGGCCGTCGGAGCGTCGGTGCCCGTGGGGACGTCGGCGCCGGTCGGGGCGGAGGTCTCAGAGTGCGCGGAGGCCATTGATCACATCTCGCAGCAGGCGCTCGTCCGGAAGCTGGGCGAGCTGGACGGGTCGGGTGACGTCGACGAGCCGGGCGTCGTTCAGGTCGCCGAGCAGCACCCGCACGACGCTGACCGGCAGGTCGGTGTACGAGCCGAGCTCCGCGACGCTCAGCGGCTCGTCCCGGCACAGGGCCAGGATCGCGTGGTGCTCGGGCGCCAACGGATGGTCGGTGGCCGCCTGTTCGGCCCCGGCCACCGCGGTCACCAGGGAGATCAGGTCGAACAGACCGTCGTCGGCGGGCCTGGCCCGGCCTCCGGTCATCGAGAACAGCCGCACCACCGGGCCCGCGTCGTCGTCGAACCAGCGGTCGTCCACGGGCGTGCGGGGCGCGAACAGGTCGGGCACGGGCTCGGTGGCGGCGTCCTCGGTGCTCATCGGCTCAGTCATCTCCCCGGCGGAGCGGGCTCGGTGCGCGGCTCGGCGGACAGGTGCTCGCCGACCCGCTTCACCAGCAGGGCCATCTCGTAGGCGATCTGGCCGACGTCCGACTCGGCGTCGGCGAGCACCGCCAGGCAGCTGCCGTCACCGGCGGCCGTGATGAACAGGAAGGCCTCGTCCAGCTCGACCATGGTCTGCCGGACCCCGCCGACCTGGAAGTGCCGGCCGGCGCCCTTGGCCAGGCTGTGGAAGCCGGCCGCGACCGCCGCCAGGTGTTCGGCGTCCTCGCGGCCGAGGCCGCTGGACACCCCGGTGGCCAGGCCGTCGCTGGACAGGATCACCGCGTGCCTCAGGGTGGCCACCCGGCCGACCAGTTCGTCCAGGAGCCAGTCGAGGTCTCCGGACGACTGTGCTGCTGCGGTCATGATTCGGTTCCTTCCGCCGGTGCGGACTGTACGGGTGCCACGGGCTTTGCGTCTGCTGCCGGTGCTGCTGTCTTCTCTGGAACTGCGGGTGCTGCGGGTGCTGCGGGTCGTGCCGGTCCTGCGGGTGTTGCCGGTGCTGCGGATGCTACGGGTTCTGCGGGTCGCGCGGATGCTGTGGGTCGCGCGGGGGCCGCGGGCAGCGGCACCGGCCGGGCGGGGGCCGCCGGGAGGGCGTGCGGCACGGGGGCGGAGGGCAGCGCGATCCGCAGCCGGGCCGGACCGGGGATCCGCTCCGGCGGCCGGGCGGGCCGGCCCTCGCGGGCGCCGCCGGGCGGCTCGGGCTGCTCGCGGACCACGGTGAGCGAGGCCGGCTGGAGCCGGTCGCCGCGGCCGCGCTGGAACCCCCGCTGGAACGAAGCGAAGGTGGCCCTGGCCTCCTCCGGCGACCGCTCGCGGACCTGCTCGGACTGCTCGCCGCGGTCCGCGGCCGCGGCCTCCTTCAACTGCGGCGCCAGGCTGGCCTGCCGGATCCGGCGCGGCAGCAGGCCGCCCGCCACCGGCGGGGCGGCGTGCGCGGGGTTGGTCGGCACCACCCGTTCCTCGGGCGGGCTGTCCGCCCGCCGGTGCCGGCCGGTGCCGCCGTCGGCGGGGACCAGGACCGGGCCGCCGCCGGCGCGCCGGCGCGGCAGGCCGCCCGGGGTGCTGGCCGGCTGGACCGCCGAGGGCTTGGGGCCGCCGCCGACCCGGCGAGGGCCGGAGCGGACCGGTTCGTCGGCGCCCAGCGGGGCCGCCGCCGGCCGGCCGTGGCCGCCGTCACCGGCCGGTGCGGCCGCGGCCGCCGGACCTGCGGACTGGTCGCCGCCCACGTCCATCGCCGCGGCGAGCAGTTCGCGCGGGATCAGCACCACGGCGGAGGTGCCGCCGTACGGCGAGGGCCGCAGGTGCACCCGGATGCCGTGCCGCCGGGCGAGCCGGCTGACCACGAACAGGCCGAGCCGGTCGGTGTCGGCGAGGTCGAACTCCTGCTCCACCGCGAGCCGCTGGTTGATGTCCTCCAGCGCCTGCTCGCTGAGCCCGAGACCGCGGTCGTCGATCTCCAGGCAGAAGCCGTGCGCGACCACCTCGCCCTGCACCGTGACCTGGGTGTGCGGCGGGGAGAACACCGCGGCGTTCTCCACCAGCTCGGCGATCAGGTGGGTGACGTCGGCCACCGCGCTGCCCAGCAGCCCGGTGCCGGGGAACGGCCGGACGATCACCCGGGCGTAGTCCTCGACCTCGCCGACCGCGGCCCGCACCACGTCCACCATCCGCACCGGCTTGCGCCAGGCGCGCCCGGGCGAACCGCCGGAGAGGATGATCAGGCCCTCGGAGTGGCGCCGCATCCGGGTGGTCAGGTGGTCCAGCCGGAACAGGTCCTCCAGCTCGGCCGGGTCCTCGGTGCGCCGCTCCATCGCGTCCAGCAGGGTCAGCTGGCGGTGCAGCAGCACCTGGCTGCGCCGGGCCAGGTTGACGAAGACCGCGGAGACGCCGCGCCGCAGTTCGGCCTGCTCGACCGCCGCCTCGACGGCCACCCGCTGCACCTCGTTGAAGGCGCGGCCGACCTGCCCGATCTCGGCCGGGCCGAAGTTCAGCTCGGGCACCTCGGCGGCGGTGTCGACGGCCTCGCCGCGGCGCAGCCGCAGCATCACCGAGGGCAGCCTGGCGCCGGACATCTCCAGCGCCGCGTTGCGCAGCGAGACCAGCTCGCGGGCGAGCTTGCGGCCGATCCGGAAGGAGATGACGATCGACAGCACCACCGCGGCGAGGCCGACGGCGCCGGCGATGCCGCCGCGCACCAGCGAGTTCACCGCGTACGACCGGGCCCGGTCGGCGTTGGCCGCGTCCACCCGGGTGTTCAGCGTGGCGAGGTCGGCCAGCACCCGGTCGGCGGTGTCGTGCCAGGAGTCTCCCGCACTGCCCTTGGCCTCGGCGACACGGTTGTCGGCCTGGTCGAAGGCGCGTTCGGCGCGGGCCAGCGCGCTCCAGTCGACGCCGCTCTGCAGGTTCAGGTAGTCGCCGCGGTCCTGCGCGTTCAGTTCGGGCAGGTAGATCCGGAACAGCGCCTGCTGGCTGTGCATGCTGTCCAGGGTCGCCTGGACCTTGCGGTCGTCGGGGTCCCTGGTGAGCTGCAGCGCCTCCATGGCGGCGGCCTCGCGGGACAGGTACTCCCGGGCCCGGGACAGCTCGATCAGGACGGTGTCCTGCCGGGACAGGTCGCCGGTCTGGCCGGAGCCGAAGGCGGCCCGGAAGGTGAAGACCGGCTGGACCAGGTCGCCGTAGTCGGTGATGACCGTCTCCCAGCCGTCCTTGCCCTGGCCGGCCCGGCTGCGGATGCCGGCCAGCTGGTCCGCCATCGCCAGCACCTCGTGGAACTTGACCCGCTGGTCGGTGTCGAGCTTGCCGGCCTCGGCACTGCCCGACTGGTAGCGCAGCAGCTGCAGGTCCCGGTCGGTGACGGCCTGGGCCTGGAGGTAGGAGTCGGCGGCGGTCCGCGAGCCGGGGTCGGCGACCCGCAGGACGGCGGCCCAGCGCTCGGCCTGCAGGTCGCGGGCGTACTGGTCGGAGGGTGCGCCGAAGGCCCGGTAGGTGGAGGTGACGTCGAGCTGGCCCCAGACGTTCCAGGTGGTCACCAGCGTTGCGTACACCCACAGCCCGGTCAGTGCCGCGATGGGCACCATGAGCAGCGCGATGATCCTCGCGCGGATCGAGCTGCTGCGCAGACGCATGGGGTCCTCGGATGGGGTGGGCCAGGCGCGGACAGGGTGCGGGCGGGACGGCCGGAGGACGCCTCGCGGGGCAGGTGGGGACGGTCCGCCGTGGGGGCCGGGCCGCTGGATCTGCGTGAGCTTACTACTCCCTGACCACCTGTTCGAAGGGTGATTTGGCAATGTCACCGATGCTGCCGCGATCATCCGGATTTGCCTGTGATGTCCGATCCGTCCGGCCGGGCACCGGAGGCCGCCACAAGTGCCGTTCACCGGTTGGCACATGCCGATCACGATCAGGTCGGCGGCAGCTCTGGGCAGCGATCCGGCGATCGGGTAACTTCGCAGCAGTCCGCCCCCCGGCCGACCCCTGGCCCACCCCTGGGGGCCGTGGAACCGCTCGGACACCGGATCGGGGGCAGCGTGCGCGAGTTCAGCAGCCCGGCCCTGGCCGGGTCGGCGGCCGGCGGTCTCGCCGACACCGTGTACGACTCCGCGGAACGCACCCCGAGCCTGGTGCAGCTGTCCCGCTGGAGCGAGGGCCGCTGGCAGCCGGTGACGGCGCTGGAGTTCCGCGACGAGGTGCTGGCGCTGGCCAAGGGGCTGCTCACCCGCGGGGTCCGGTACGGCGACCGGGTCGCGGTGATGTCCGCGACCCGCTACGAGTGGACCCTCTTCGACTACGCGCTCTGGTCGATCGGCGCGATCCCGGTGCCGGTCTACCCGACCGCCGCCGCCGAGCAGGTCCGCTGGATCCTCGCCGAGACCCAGGCCGTCGCCTGCGTGGTGGAGGACGAGGACCACGCCATGACGATCGGGGCGATCTGCGACGCACTGCCCGACCTGAACGGCATCTGGCAGCTGGACCGCGGCTGCGTGGCGGCGCTGATGGAGGACGGCCGCAGCGTGCCGGACGCGCTGGTGCACCGGCAGCGCCTCGGCGTCGGCCCGGAGAACCTGGCGACCGTCATCTACACCTCCGGCACCACCGGCCGGCCCAAGGGCTGTCTGCTCACCCACGGCAACTTCGCCGCCGAGGCGGACACCCTGCTCGCGGGCTGGAGCGAGGTGTTCCGGGACAGCGGGAGCGTCCCGCCGGCGGTCCTGCTGTTCCTGCCGCTGGCCCACGTCTACGGGCGGGTGGTCCAGGTCGCGGCGGTCCGCGGCGGGATCCGGCTCGGCCACCACGCCAAGCTGACCACCGACTCGCTGCTGCCGGCCCTGGCCGCGTTCCGGCCGAGCTTCCTGCACGCCGTGCCGTACATCTTCGAGAAGATCCACCAGCGCGCCCGGGAGGCGGCCGAGAGCGACGGGCGCCTCGAACTCTTCGAGCAGGCCGCCGAGGTGGCGGTGGAGTGGGCCGCCGCCCGGGAGCAGCGCGCACTCGGCCACGGACCCGGCCCGAGCGCCCGGCTCAGGCTGCGGCACAGCGCCTACGACCGGATGGTGTACCAGCGGCTGCGGGCCGTGCTCGGCGGCCGGGTGCGCAGCGCGATGTCCGGCGGCTCCAGCCTGAGCCGGGAGCTCGGCCTCTTCTTCGCCGGGGTCGGCATCACCGTGTACGAGGGGTACGGGCTGACCGAGAGCACCGCCGCGGTGACCGTCAACCCGCCGGGGAAGCCGAAGTTCGGCACGGTCGGACCGCCCATCCCCGGCACCTCGGTCGCCATCGGCGAGGACGGCGAGGTCTGGGTCCGCGGCGCCACCGTCTTCGCCGGCTACCTCAACCACCCGGTCTGCACCGGGCAGGCGCTGTACGACGGATGGCTGGGCACCGGCGACCTGGGCGCGCTGGACGAGGACGGCTACCTCACCATCACCGGCCGCAAGAAGGAGCTGATCGTCACCAGCAGCGGGAAGAACCTGGCCCCCTTCGCCCTGGAGGAACGGGTCCGGGCGCACCCGCTGGTGGCCCAGTGCCTGGTGGTCGGCGACAACCGGCCGTACGTGGCCGCGCTGATCACCCTGGACCCGCAGGCACTGGCGCACTGGCTGAAGACCCGCGGCCGGGAGCAGCTCGACCCCTGGGCCGCCCTGGTCGACCCGGAGCTGCACGCCGAGGTGCAGCGGGCGGTGGCGGGCGCCAACACCACGGTGTCCCGGGCCGAGTCGATCCGCGCCTTCCGGCTGCTGCCCAAGGAGTTCGCGGTCGAGGACGGTCTGCTGACCCCGTCGCTGAAGCTCCGCAGGCATGCCATCGTGCAGCGCTACGCCGAGGACATCGAGGAGCTCTACGCCGGGTGACGGCCGTGACGTGGGGTGTCCCGGGGGCGTCTTGACGGGGCGTCCGGTGCGGTCCATTGTTTGCCCTCGGTCCGGGTGCGGCCTCACCGATCCCTTCCTCCCGCCCCTCCGGGAGCAACGATCTCTCCTCCCCCACACAGGAGTTGCTCCGTGTCCACAGTTCTGCGCCGCGCCGCGGCCTGCGCGGCGGGCGCCGCCCTGGCCGTCCTCGGGCTCACCGCCCCGGCCGCCCGGGCGGATCAGCCGCCCGCCGTCGATCCGGCCGCCGTCGACCTGCCCGCCGTCGACCTGGCCACCAATCCCGGGTTCGAGATCCCCACCCTGCCGCTGGGCGACTGGGGTTCGATCCCCGGCTGGACCTGCGGGGCGGGCGAGGCGACCGTGACCGGCGCCGCCCGCAGCGGGTCCTCGGCCCTGTCCGTGACACCGGCGGCCGAGGACTCCACCGGCGAGTGCGCCCAGACCGTCTCGGTCAGGCCCGGCTCCCACTACACCCTGTCCGCCTGGGTGCGCGGCTCCTACGTCTTCCTGGGCGCCACCGGCACCGGCCACGACGTCGCCCCGTCCTGGACGCCCGGCACCGGCGACGGCTGGCAGCGGCTCACCACCGCCTTCACCACCGGCGCGGACACCACCAGCGTCCGGCTGTACCTGCACGGCTGGTACGGCCAGGGGACGTTCGCGGCCGACGACGTCTCGCTGTCCGGCGCCGCCCCGGCGCCCGCGGTGGCCACCTGGAACGCGCCCACCACGGACCGGGTGGTCTTCTTCACCGTCGACGACGGCTGGCAGCCCACCGCGGACGCGGCCCGGCTGATCGCCGACCGCGCGCTGCCGGTGACCGCCTTCCCGCTCCCGATGGCGGCCGGCAACCAGCCCGACTACTTCCGGGCGGTCACGGCGGCGGCCGGGTCCTCGATCCAGGACCACAGCGTCTCGCACCGCGACCTGACCACCCTGAGCGCCGCCGAGCAGCAGGCCGAGATCTGCTCCGCCCGGGACGCCCAGGTGCAGCGGTTCGGCTCCGCCCCGACCATCTTCCGGCCGCCCTACCTGGCCTGGAACGCCGACACCCTGCAGGCCGCCGCCGACTGCGGGATCCGGTACGTGCTGACCGCGACGGCCGACTTCAGCTGGGGACAGTCCACCGTCTACCACGGCGGCCCGCTCCAGCCCGGCGACGTGGTGCTGCTGCACTTCACCGACACCCTCGCCACCGACCTGCAGCGGGCCCTGGACGCGGCCGACGCGGCCGGGCTGAGGCCGGCCGGGCTGGTCGACTACCTGCGCTGACCTTCCCCGGAACACGCGGACGGGTACGGGCCCGCCGTGGCAGTCGCTGCCGCGGCGGGCCCGCACCCACGGAACCGGGCGGATCAGACCCCGGCGGTGAAGGCCGGCAGGTAGCCGCCCGACTGGCCGGCCGCCTTCGGGTGGTAGCTCTCGTCGACCGGGAGCGTGGTGCTGTTCAGCCACACCGTGCCGCTGGCGCAGATCTCGTGGCCGGTGAAGAGACCTCTGACGTCCTCGAAGGTGAAGCCCGCGTTGGCCGCCCGCTTGGCGATCACGTCGTCCAGGGTGTCGGCGGCGCCGTTGATGGCGGCCCGCTTGGTGTCCCCGATGCCGAAGATGCAGCTTCCGCCGATCTTGTAGAGGTGGGGGTATCCGAGCACCACCACGTGCGCGTTCGGGGCCTTGCTGTGGATCGCCGTGTAGACCTGGTCGAGCTTGCCGGGCAGCGTGGTGGTGGCGTAGTTCTTCGCGGCGGCGACCGCGCTCAGGCAGGCGCTCTCGCTGTTCAGCACACAGGTCTGCATGGTGTCCGCGAAGCCCGCGTCGTTGCCGCCGATGGTGATGCTGACCAGGGTGGTCGAGGAGTCCAGCACCGACAGCTGGTTGTTGAGCACGTCACCGGTGCGCGCGCCCGAGCAGGCCACGAAGGAGAAGGCCGACGGCCCGTGGGCGTTCTTCCAGAGATAGGGGTACGCGTTGGTGCTGCGCTTGCAGCTGCCACTGTCGCTCAGGTAGCTGCCGGCGCCGACACCGGACGAGTACGAGTCACCGAGTGCCGCGTACCGGGCGGCCGCCGCGCTGGCGTCGGTGGCGGCGGTCAGCGTGACGAGGGAGAGGAGCACCGCCGCAAGGGTTGCGGGCAGGGCACGGCTACGGACATGGCGCATGAGCACCTCCGGTGGAGTGACGTGGGTCACATTCTGGATACCAGCCAGTAGCCCAACCGGATAGTGGTCATGCCAAAGTTGCCGCCGGGCGGAGCATGAATTTTCCCCTGGAGAACCTGGGAGTCGCCGAGTTGACGCTGTGGCGGAGTGGCGGTGCGTCAGCCGGACGGTCCCGGGCCGGTCCCGGGCCGGGGCCGCCGGACGGGTTCAGCCGAGCACGATCTCCAGCTCGAAGCCCTGACCGTCGATCAGGTGCACCGCCGTACCGGTGTCCACCCGCAGCTCCCACCCCGCCGCCAGCGCAGCCTCCACCGCCGCCCGCGAACCGTGCACCGCCAGGTGGTTCAGCCCGGCGCGCAGCCGCTGGTGCCCGCCGGGGAGCAGCGCCGGCGACTGCTCCACCACCAGGTACGCCGGGCCGAGCCGCCAGCTGCGACCGTGCTCCCAGCGCTGGAACGGCTCGCAGCCCAGCGCCAGCAGCACCGGGCCCCACTGCGCCTCGGTCAGCGCCAGATCATCGACCCAGAGCTCGACGTGGTGGAACAGCCCCGGGGCGGGGGCGGGGGCGGGGGTCGTCGGGGCGGGGACGGGAGTCGCGGGGGTGGGCAGGGACGCGGGCGTGGGCGCGGGGGTGGGGGTGGTCACGGCGGTCGGCTCCCGGGTCGGGCGGGGCTGGGCGTACGGGGGGTGATGGGGCGCGCGACGGGACGTCAGGGCCTGGGGCCGGGCCGGGTCTCGGCGAAACGGCAGCCGGCTGCGGGCAGTTCCTCGATGACCTCGTTCGCGAAGGCCGGTACACCCAGTCCGGCCACCGCGCAGGCTACCGCCGCCCGTGCCTGCCGCAGACCCGGCGCGCCCCAGCCGAGCAGCTCGACCGCCAGCCCGGGGGCGACCAGCAGCCTGCGGTAGTGGCGGCCGGACGCCGGATCGGGCACGGTCGGGCCGACCCGGCGCAGCGCGGCCGCCATCCGCACCCGAGCGCACTCGTGACCGCCGTTGGCCGAGCCGACCCGGTCGTAGAGGTAGCCCAGGTACAGCGGGCGGCCGATCTCCGCCTGTGCCTCCTCCGCCGAC
The DNA here is from genome assembly GCF_057220535.1 of Kitasatospora sp. NEAU-CNBT7. Lineage (NCBI taxonomy): Bacteria > Bacillati > Actinomycetota > Actinomycetes > Kitasatosporales > Streptomycetaceae > Kitasatospora > Kitasatospora sp. NEAU-CNBT7. Next base: position 67,007 of record NZ_JBXQQB010000004.1, read on the forward strand.
TCACGGGCCAGCGCGGCACCCGGATCCCCGCGATCCTCCGGTTCCAGCGAGCCACCGGGGAGGCTGACGATCCCGTCCTTCGGGTTGACCAGGGTGAGCACCCGGCCGTCGGGCGCGAACAGCCAGCCCCAGGACTGCTTCACCGGCAGCCCCGCCGGGACCGGCTCCCCCGGCCGCCAGGGCCAGCCCGCGGTGGGGCGACGCCGTACGCGGCCGAGCAGGTCGGAGATCTCCGCGCTGAACTCGATGCGTCCCATGCGTCTCCCTTCGGGGTGGGGTCGCGGGCGCTCCGGCCGGCGGTCGTCGGTCGTCGGGGGCCACGACCGGCGCCGGGCCACGGAGCCGGGTCGGTGGGGGCCGCCGCGCGCTCTGCCTGTTGATCTTCCCCGAACAGGCGGTCGATGAACAGCCCTGGACCGCCGCCCGGGGCACGGGCCGCACCACCCGGGACCGGCCGTGACCGGCCGCCACCGGACCGACGGCCGGGCCACCCGGGCCACCCGCCCCGCCCGCCCCGGCACCCGGCCGTCGCCGCCGCCCGCGGGCGCGCCGAGCAGAACCTCCGCCCGGTCCCGAGGTGCCACGACGCCCGGGCCCGCCGAAGCCACACCCGCCGGGCTCCACCGGCCCCGCCCCTGCCGGGACGCAGGTCGGCGCGACCACGGGCGTCGGCGGACCGGAGGCAGCCCGCCGGACTCAGCCGCCCCGCAACGCCCCCATGCCCCACCTGCACCGGAGACCGGCGTACCCGGCCGACCGCCGACGGGCCGACAGGCCTCCGCCGAAGGCGAGCCCCACCGGGCCTTCGGACCTCCGGCCGCGGCACCCCGCGGTACGCCGGCGGCGCCCGCAGGCCGAGGACAGCTCACCGGACACCGCCACTCCCACCCCGGCCGATCCCGCCGCACTCCCCGAGCGCAGCCGGAGGCCGAACCGCAGCCGGAGGTCCGGCCAGGAGGGGTCATCGCACCGGGCCACCGCCGCCCCCGATCGAATCGCCGGTGCAGGGGCGGCCGGGCCGACAAGTGGACGTGCGCTCGTTCCGCCGGAGCCGGCTCCGGTGCCCGGGCCGCACCGCCCACCGACCGCACGGACCGGATCCGATCGCCCGCCGATCGGGTCGGATCGGGCCGGCCCGGATCCGATCGGCGGGCGACCAGGGGCTTCCCCCACCGTTCGCGCGCCGCCGTGCGCCGCACGGACCCCGCCGCCGCGCACTCCCCCGGCTCCGGCGCGAGGCGCCGGTCACGGCGGCGCCTGGCCGGGGCCCGGCGGCGGGACGGGGAGCCGGAAGCCCGGGCGGACCCGCCCGGCCACGGCCGGCGCCGCCCGGGCCGGCGGCAGCGCCATCGGCCGCAGCGCGCCCCCGGCCACCGCCCAGCCCAGCACCTCCGCCCCGACGCCCGACGCCCCGCCCGCCCCACCCGCCGTGGCCGCCGCGCCCGCCCCGCCCGCCGACGGCACCCGGTACAGCAGCAACTCCCCCTCCGCCGGCCCGGCCAGCGCGGCCGCGAGCGTCACGCAGAACGCCTCCGTGGGCCGCCCCGCCACCGACAGCCGGCCCGGCGCCACCGACAGCTCCGTCTCCGCCGCCAGCTCCCCGGCCGCCCGGGACGCCGCTCGCAGCACGAGCCGGTGCCGCCCCGGGCCGGCCCCCGCCGCCACCGCCAGCAGCACCTCACCCGCGTACCCGAGCGCCGCGGACGCCCGGCCCGGCGCCCCGGCACCGCCGTCGGCCCGCCCGGCGGCGGCCAGCAGCGCGCTGCACCCGGCGAGCATCCGCAGCCGGTCGTCGTGGTCGGCGACCAGCGCCGGCAGCAGCTCGGCCAGCGGCTCGCCCCGGTAGACGAACGGCTCCCCCGGATGGTCCGGGTCGGCCGCGTACGCCGTCCGGGCGCCCGGCTCCGCCGGGTCGAGCAGGCGCTCGGCGCAGAAGTCCTGGTACCCGGCGGCGTCCAGCAGCCGCAGGTGGACCTCGAGGCCGAGGCCGCCGAGTGCCCGCAGCTGGCGCTCGGTACGGCAGAGGTACTGCGGGTGCGCTGCGGGCGGGTGCCCGGCGGCACCGAACACCGCCAGCGCCCGCAGCTGCTCGAAGTCCGCCGCCCGCGCGGCCACCGCGAGCGCGACGGGCTGCCGGAACGGCGCTCCGCACCGGCCCCGGCGGCGCCCGGCCCGCCCCGGGCCACCCCTGACCCGGTGCGCCGAACGGAACGGTCCGCTGCCGCGCTGCCTGGACATGGCCACTCCCTCCGTACCGCGCGGGCCGCCCCCGCACGGGTCGTCGCCGGACGGCCCGCGACGGCACCGCCCACGTCCGGGAACATACACAGCGTCACTGACAGTCCACGCTCCGCGAGCACCGGCGGGCCCGCGGGTGCCCGCCGCCCATATAACCCACGCCCCCGGCGGGCGGGGGCGGATCCGGCACAACGGCCGCGTTGTCGGTGGTTCCTGTGATACTCGGTGCTGGCCGGCCCTGTCCCGTCGGCCCCGCCGGACGGCGGCGACGCACAGGGAGCGGACGTGGCGAGCATGCGGGTGGTGGCCCGGTCGTGAGACTGCTGCACACCTCGGACTGGCACCTCGGGCGCTCGTTCCACCGCGAGAGCCTGCACGACGCCCAGCGCGCGTTCCTCGACCACCTGGTCGAGGTGGTCCGCACCGAGCGGGTGGACGCCGTCCTGGTCGCGGGCGACGTCTACGACCGCGCGCTGCCCGGCCTGGAGGCCGTCGCGCTCTTCGACGACGTGCTGTTCCGGCTGGCCGGACTCGGCGTCCCCACCGTCTTCATCAGCGGCAACCACGACTCGGCCCGCCGCCTGGGCGTCGGCTCCCGGCTGATCGACCGGGCCGGCATCCATCTGCGCACCGACCCCGACGGCTGCGCCCGGCCCGTCCTGCTCTCCGACGCGCACGGCCCGGTCGCCGTGTACGGGCTGCCCTACCTGGAGCCCGCGCTGGTGCGCGAGCGCTTCGGCCTGGACCGCGGCGGACACGACCGGGTGCTCGGCGCCGCGATGGACGCCGTCCGGGCCGACCTGGCCGCCCGCCCGGCCGGGACCAGGGCGGTGGTGCTGGCGCACGCCTTCGTCACCGGCGGCGAGCCCAGCGACAGCGAGCGCGACATCACGGTCGGCGGGGTGGCGAGTGTCCCCGCCTCGGTCTTCGACGGCGTCCACTACGCCGCCCTGGGCCATCTGCACGGCAGCCAGACCCTCGCCCCGCACCTGCGCTACAGCGGCTCCCCGCTGGCGTACTCCTTCTCCGAGGAGCACCACCGCAAGTCCATGTGGCTGGTCGACCTCGCCGCCGACGGCTCGGTCGAGGCCGCGCGCGTCGACTGCCCGGTGCCGCGCCCGCTGGCCCGGCTCCGCGGCACCCTCGCCGACCTGCTGGCCGACCCCCGGCACACCCCGCACGAGGGGTCGTGGGTGCAGGCCACCCTGACCGACCCGGCCCGCCCGGCCAACCCGATGGAGGAGCTGCGCCGGCGCTTCCCGCACACCCTGCAGCTGCTGTTCGACCCCGAGGGCGGCACCGGTGACGGCGAGGCCTCGTACGCGGCCCGGGTCAGCGGCCGGAGCGACCTGGAGGTCGCCGAGGGGTTCGTCCGGCACGTCCGGCCGGGCCGGGACGTCGACGCGGTCGAGCACGCCTGGCTGGTGGAGGGCCTGGAGGCGGTCCGGCGGAGCACCGAACGCGCTGCGGAGGACGCCCGATGAGGCTGCACCACCTGACGGTCACCGCCTTCGGCCCGTTCGCCGGTACCGAGCAGGTCGACTTCGACCGGCTCGCCGACAGCGGCCTGTTCCTGCTGCGCGGCGCCACCGGGGCCGGCAAGAGCAGCGTCCTGGACGCGGTCTGCTTCGCCCTGTACGGCGAGGTGCCCGGTGCCCGCAAGGGCAATCCGCTGCGCAGCGACCACGCCGCCCCCGACCGGCTGACCGAGGTCCGGCTGGAACTGACCCTCGGCGGCCGGCGGCTGGAGATCACCCGCAGCCCCGAGCAGCGCCGTCCCAAGCGCCGCGGCACCGGCTGGACGGTGGAGAAGCCGCAGACCCTGCTGCGGGAGGCGGTCGCCGACCCGGCCGGCGGGGCGCCCGCCTGGCGGGCGCTCAGCAAGTCCCACCAGGAGGCCGGTGAGGAGATCCGGCACCTGGTCGGGATGAGCCGGGACCAGTTCTGCCAGGTGGTGCTGCTCCCGCAGGGCGACTTCGCGCGCTTCCTGCGGGCCGACTCCAAGCAGCGTGCCGAACTGCTCGGCAGGCTCTTCGACACCCGCCGGTTCGAGCTGCTGGAGCGCTGGCTCGGTGACCAGCGCCAGCAGCAGGAGGCCGCCGTCCGCGAGGGCCGGCGACGGCTGCGCGAGCTGGCGGCCCGGGCCGAGGAGGCGGCCGGCCCGCTGGCCGAGCCCGCCGAGCAGTGGCTCCCGGCCGAGGACGGCCCGGCCGCCGGCTCGGCCGGCCTCGCCGACGCCGTCCTCGGCTGGGCCGCGATCCTGCGGGTCGGCGCCGCCGAACAGCTCGCCGTCGCGTCCGCCGCGCTGACCGGGGCCGAGCAGCAGCACGGCGAGGCCCAGCACCGGCGGCAGCGCGCCGCCGAGCTGGCCGACCGGCAGCGCCGCCACCGCGAGGCGGCGCTCGCCGCCGCCTCGCTGGCCGGGCGGGCCGAGGCGCTGGCCGGCGAACAGGACCGGCTGGCCGCGGCCCAGGCCGCGGTCGGGGTGGAGAGCCTGCTCCGGCTTCGGGCGGGCGCCGCCGCCGCGCACCGCACGGCCGCCGCGGGTGAGCAGCGGCTGCGCGCGCTGCTCACCGAGGAGGCGCTGCGCGCGGCGCCGGCCGCCGCGCTGGCCGAGGCCGAGCACGGTCTGCGGGCCACCCTCGGCCGCCTCGAGGCCGCGCAGGCGGACGAGGTCCGCCGCTGCCGGCTCGCCCGTGAACGCTCCGAGCTGGCCGAGGAGCGGGCCCGGGCCGAGGACCTCGCCGAGGACGCCCAGGAGTGGCTGGTCGACTACGACGGCCGCTTCAAAGTGCTGCAGGAGGAGCAGGCCGCCGCCCGGGCGGCCGAGGCCCGGGTCGAGCAGCTGGACCTGCGCCGGGCCGAGCTGACCGGCCGGCTCACCGCGGCCCGGCGGCGCGACGCGCTGCTGACCGGGCTCGCCGACGCCGAGCGCACCGCCCTCGACCTGCGCGGCCGTGCCCAGGACGCCCGGGCCCGGACCCTGGACCTGCAGGAACGGCGGCTGGCCGGGATGGCCGCCGAGCTGGCCGGTCAGCTGGCCCCGGGCGAGGCCTGCCGGGTGTGCGGCTCGGCCGAGCACCCGGCGCCGGCCCGGCCGGCCGGCACCCCGGTGACGGCGGCGGACGAGCGGCAGGCCAGGGCGGCCCAGCAGCAGGCGGAGACGGCGGCCGAGGCCGCCGAGGCCGCCCTGACGGCGCTGCGGGTGGAGGAGGCGGAGGCCGCCGGCACGGCCGGTACCCGCGCCGTGGCGGAGCTGGCCGCCGAGCTGGCCGGGGTCGAGCACGGCCGGGCCGAGGCGCTGCGGGCCGCCGACGGGCTCGGTCAGCTCGGGCAGCGGATCGACCAGCTGGCCGCCGAGCAGCGCACCCGGCAGGAGCGGCTGCGGGAGGCCGGCGAGCGGACCGCCGCGCTGTCCGCCCGGCTCCAGGCGCTCACCGCGGAGGGCGAGGAGCTGGACCGGCGGCTGGCCGAGGCCCGGGGTGACGCCCCGTCGGTCGCCGCCCGGGCGGCCGCGCTGGCGGGCCTTGCCGATGCGGTGGCGGCCGCGCTGGCCGCGGCGCACACCACCGAACGGGCCGCGGCCCGGCTGGCCGAGGCCGAGCTGGAGCTGGGTACGGCGGCGCTGGCGGCCGGGTTCGCCGGTGCCGGCGCCGCGGAGGCGGCCGTGCTGCCCGCCGCCGAGCGCGCCGCGCTGCGCGAGCGCCTGGAGCGGCTGGCGGCGGAGCGGTCCGCCGCCGAGGCCAGGCTGGCCGATCCCGAGCTGATGGCCGCCGCCGCGCAGCCGCCGGTCGACCAGGAGCTGGCGCAGGCCGTGCTCGGGCGGGCGACGGAGCGGCTGCGCGGGGCCGCCGCCGAGGAGAGTGCCGCCCGGGAGCGCACGGCCGCGCTGGCCCGGCTGGGTGCCTCGCTCACCGCGCTGGCCGCCGACCTGGCGCCCGCGCTGGACCGGTACGGCCGGATCAGCCGGCTGGCGGCGCTGGTGGCGGGCGCGCCCGCGGACAACGCGCTGCGGATGCGGCTGGAGTCGTACGTCCTCGCGGCCCGGCTGGAGCAGGTCGCCGCGGCGGCCAGCGACCGGCTGGTGAAGATGTCGGGCGGCCGCTACACCCTGGTCCACAGCGACGGGCTGGTCTCGGGCAACAAGCGTTCGGGGTTGTCGCTGCGGGTGGTCGACGCCTGGACGGGCAGCGAGCGGGACACCGCCACCCTCTCCGGCGGGGAGAGCTTCTTCGCCTCGCTGGCCCTCGCTCTGGGTCTGGCCGACGTGGTGACGGACGAGGCCGGCGGCATGCCGTTGGACACCCTCTTCATCGACGAGGGGTTCGGGAGCCTCGACGAGCAGACCCTGGAGGAGGTGATGGACGTGCTGGACGGCCTGCGGGAGCGCGACCGGGCGGTCGGCATCGTCAGTCACGTCGCCGATCTGCGCAGCCGGATCCCGGCCCAGCTGCTGGTGCGCAAGCACCGGCACGGTTCGACCCTCCGGCTGGCCGGGCGCGAGGACGCCTGAGCGGATCCCCGGCCCTGCGGACCGGGCCGGGTGGGCGGCCCGGGTGGGCGGACCGGGTGGAGCGGTCAGCCCGAGCAGGCGATCCGCTGGGCCTGCTGCCAGGTGCAGACCGGGCAGAGCGTGCTGCCCGGGTGGTCGGCGGGGTACTCGGTGGGCTCGCCGCACAGCACGCAGTCGGCGCGCGGGCCGGTGGGTGCCGGGTCGGAGGTCAGGCCTGCGGTCGGGTCACCGGCGGGCGCGAGTTCGCAGGCCGCGGCGCCGTCCGGGCGGGCGGTCGGCTCGGGGGTGTCCGGATCCGTCATACCGCCTTCCTACCCGCCGGGCCCGGCTGCCCGCAAGGAGCGGCCGGGCCCGGGCGGTCAGCCGGTCAACTGGTCAGCCGGTCAGCCGGTCAGCCGGTCAGCCGAGGAAGGACAGCCGGACCGAGCGGCGGGGGTTGTCACCGTTGGTGTCGATCAGCACCACGGACTGCCAGATCCCGAGCGCGAGCTGGCCGCCGATCACCGGGAGGGTGGCGTGCGGTGCGACCAGGCCGGGCAGCACGTGGTCCCGGCCGTGGCCGGGGCTGCCGTGCCGGTGCAGCCAGCGGTCGTCGGAGGGCAGGAGTCGGCGCAGCGCGTGCAGCAGGTCCTGGTCGCTGCCCGCGCCGGTCTCGATCACGGCCACACCGGCGGTGGCGTGCGGGACGAAGACGTTCAGCAGACCGTCCCGCCCGGCGGCCGCCCCGGCCAGGAAGGAGGTGCAGCGTTCGGTGATGTCGACGGCAGCCTCGTCGGAGCCGGTGGTGATCTCGAAGACGATGGAGTGGAAGGTGTCTGCCATGGCGCCATCCTGACGGATCGTCGTCCGGGCGGGCGGCGGTGTCCGCGGCGTGGCGCCCGGCCCGACCGGACCCGGGTACGACCGGGAGGGGGATGGCTGCGTCCTGCTGCCATCCCCCTGGACCTGCGGCGCGCCCGGCGCCGAGGCCTGGTCTAGCCGCGGCTGCCGAAGAGGCTGCGGCGGAGCCGGCGCAGCGGCGTCAGCAGCCGCACCCGGGCTGTCCGCCGACGCGCGGTGGAGGTGCCGGCGCCGCGCGGCGTCAGCTCCCTTATCAGCCCGAGGGCCTCCGCGGTGTCCACCGCCGAGAGTGCGGGCGCGCCCAGCACGGCGAGGTGACGCTCGATCCGGCGGCCGGTCGTGCCGACACCGCACTGGATCGCCGGCACTCGCGCCCGGGTCCGTGCTTGCATGTGTTCCATCAATTTCCCACCCCTACGAGGCGCCAGGGCCGTGAGGCGAAGACTATCCGTGTGAGACGGAGTCCGTGCAACCGTCCTGGTGTTCTGCCACCGTATCGTGCGACAGGAACTGACACATCACCAGGTGTCCGTGGCCTGGGTCACGAGTAGGCATCGAAGCCGGCCGGCCGCGCTCCGGCCGCGCGCTCTCTTCGCAGGTCGCGCCGGGCGCACCCGGGTGTCGCGGGTCCGCGGCGCGCGCCGGAGGCCCTCTTCCCTTTACCCCCGGGCACCTGGTAATGCTCCGGTTGTCACCGGATCTCCACTACTGGAGCTGCACCTCCGGACCGTCCGGGAGCTCCGGGGGGTCCAGCAGGGCGGAGACCCCCACCCCGGAGAGGCCGAGCCCGGTGAAGCCGGCCAGCACCAGGACCACCAGCCAGGCGCCCGGGCCGTCCCAGTCGACCTGGCCGCCGTGCAGGACCAGCCCGGTCAGGCCGAGCAGTCCGCTGACGACCAGCGCGGCCATCCCGTTGCGCACCCGGCGCAGCTCCGCCTCGCGCCAGCCGAGCAGCAGGGCGACCCCGAAGGCGACGCACCAGGCGCCGAGCGCCCGGACGTCCAGCGGCCGGGCGGCCCACGGCCAGTGCCGGGCCGCGGGGTCCGGCAGGACGTACAGCAGCAGTCCGGTGACCGTGACGGCGAGGCCGCTGGTGACGATCGGACCGGCCACCCACCAGGGCAGCCGGGGCGCGCGCGGCGGCTTGGGGCCGGCCGTCCGCCACTGCGCGCCGAGCGCGACCAGGCCGATCAGCGGCGCCAGCAGATGGACGCCGAGCCAGGTCCAGGCGGCGGCGAAGGCGGGCAGCGTGCCGCCGGTGAGGTGCAGGGTGCGGCGGCCGAGCAGGCTGGCGCCGAGCATGAGCAGCATGAACAGGGCGCTCGCGGCGGTGGCGACCCGGACCTTCTCCCAGGTCCTGGCCCGCAGCGCGAGCACCAGCATGGCGCAGGAGCCGCCGTACCCGGCCCCCAGCAGCGCGGCGGTGACCGGTGACATCCGCCAGGCGAACAGGGCGTCGGTGGACCCGCCGAAGAAGGTGAGGGCGAGGAAGACCGCGCCGGCGGCGACCGCCAGCGGCCCGAGCATCAGCAGCCTCAGCACCGGGCTGACCGGCCTGGCGGGCAGCGGCGGCCGGCCCATGGGCGCTCCTTTATGAGACTTCGCGTCAATATAGGAGGGTGGGGACACCTGCGGCAATGGTTGGGACATCATTCAGAAACTGAACACATCCGAGGGATTGACTCCACCGAAACCTCCAAGCAGTATCTGTATCAGCACCGTTTCGAGGGACATCACCCCAAGATCCGGAAGTAATGTGTTCGACATATGAATAGTCTTCCGACACTGCAGTGAGTCACTGCTTGGCCGTCTCGACGCTGCGACGGTTCGACTCTCCCGCAGTGAACGGGACCGGCGGTCGGCCGTTGAGGGTCGGCCGGACCGCCACACCGGACTGCCGGTGCCGCCGCTCGCACGGCGCGGCACCGGCGGTCGCGTTTCGCGTTCCCCCGACCGCCGCGTCCGCGGTGATCGAACGCGCAGCCGGGCTCGCTAGAGTTGGCCGTACCGGCGCACCTGCCGACAGCCACCTGCACCCGTCGCGGAGAACCCACGCGTGAGCCCCCTGTTGAGCATCGTCCTGCCGGTCCACGGGGTCGAGCGCTACCTGCCCGGCTGCCTCGACTCGCTCTCCGCCACGGCCGCCCGGCCCGGCGAGGTCGAGGTGATCGCGGTCGACGACCTCTCCCCCGACGGCTGCGGCGCGATCCTGGACGCCCACGCCGCCGGCGACGACCGCTTCCAGGTCCTGCACCTCACCGAGAACCAGGGCCTCGGCGGCGCCCGCACCGTCGGCCTCGCCGAGGCCTCGGGCCACTACGTCTGGTTCGTGGACAGCGACGACTCGCTGCCGCCGGGCAGCCTGGACGCCGTCCTCACCGAGCTCCGCCGCGAGCAGGAGACCGAACGGGCCGGCGGCCGGCCCGCCGACGTCCTGCTCACCGACTTCACCCACGTCTACCAGGACGGCAGCACCGAGCCCAACCCCTGGCGGCACCTGCTCGCCGGCTCCCCGCTGGTCGAGGGCTGCACGCTGGCCGAGCACCCCGCCCTGCTCACCGCCGTGATGTCGGTCTGGAACAAGGTCTTCCGCCGCGACTTCCTGGAGGGCCTCGGCGTCTCCTTCGGCCGCGGCTACTACGAGGACATCTCGGTCACCTACCCCGCGCTGCTCGCCGCCGGACGGCTGCGCTACCTCGACCGCCCCTGCTACGCCTACCGGCGCGGCCGCCCGGGCGCCATCACCGCGACCGCCTCCCCCAAGCACGCGGACGCCTTCGCCCAGTACGACGCGATCTTCGCCTTCCTCGGCCGGCACCCCGAGGTGGGCCCGCAGCTGCGCACGCTGGTGTTCGACCGCACCGTCAAGCAGGCCCTCACCGTCCACGACACCCCCGGGCTGGTGCCGACCGGGATGCGCGCGGAGTTCTTCCGCCGGATCGGCGAGCACTTCGAGCGCCACCGCCCCGACGGCTACCGCTTCCCCGGCGGGGTGCGCGGCCTGCAGTACCGGCTGGTGGCCCGCGGCGCCCGCCGCTCGTACGAGGAGCTGCGGCGCGGCGGCCGGCTGCCCGGGTCGGTCCGGCGCGGCACCCGCGCGGTGGCGCCGGCGGTCCGCAAGGCGGTCCGCGGCAGTGCCCGCTTCACCGCCTACAACACCTTCCGCCGGCTGCCCGTGGACCGGAACCTGGCCGTGTACGCGGCCTACTGGCACCGCGGGTACGCCTGCAACCCGGCCGCCATCTACGAGAAGGCGCGCGAGCTGGCGCCGCAGGTGCGCGGCGTGTGGGTGGTGGAGAACCGCGCCCGGGCGGCCACCCTGCCGGCCGGCGTGCCGTACGTCATCCTCAACACCCCGGCGTACCTGCGGGCGATGGCCACCGCCAAGTACTTCGTCAACAACGTCAACTTCCCGCACACCATGGCCAAGCGGCCCGGCACGGTGCACCTGCAGACCCAGCACGGCACCCCGCTCAAGACCATGGGCATGGACCTGCGGGACTACCCGGTCGCGGCCGACGGCATGGACTTCGAGCGGCTGCAGGAGGCGGTCGACCGCTGGGACTTCCTGGTCTCCTCCAACCCGCACACCAGCGAGCACTTCGCCCGCGCCTTCCCCGGCCGCTACGAGATGCTGGACACCGGCTACCCGCGCAACGACCGGCTGGCGCTCGCCACCCCCGAGGAGTGCGCCGCGCTGCGCGAGCGGCTCGGCATCGAGCCGGGCAGCACAGCCGTGCTGTACGCCCCCACCCACCGCGAGGCGCAGGGCGGCTACGTACCGCTGGCCGACCTGCGCGAACTCGCCCGGCAGCTCGGCCCGGGCTTCACCCTGCTGGTGCGCACCCACTACTTCCACGACGGCGGCGCGGGCGACCTGACGGCCGGTCCCGAGGACGCCAGGATCCTGGACGTCTCCGACCACCCGGTGGTGGAGGACCTCTTCCTCGCCTCGGACGCCCTGGTCACCGACTACTCGTCGATGATGTTCGACTACGCGGTGCTGGACCGTCCGATCGTGGTGTTCGCCCCGGACTGGGACGAGTACCGGCGGGCCCGCGGCGTCTACTTCGACCTGATGGCCGAGCCGCCGGGCGCGGTCGCCACCGACCAGGAGCAGCTGGTGGCGGCGGTGCGGGCCGGCGACCCGGAGCCGGACGCGCGGGCGGCGTTCCGCAAGCGGTTCTGCCCCTGGGACGACGGCCGGGCGGCGGAGCGGGTGGTGCGACGGGTGTTCCCGGTCCGGGACTGACGGTCCGGGACCGACCGTCCGGGGTCAGGCCTACGGGCCGAGTTCGAGGTACTCGGCGACCAGGCCGTCCGGGTGCCGCAGCTGCCGCCCCCGGCCGTGCGGCTTCGCCGGCAGCTCCCGGACCAGCTCGGCACCCTGGGCCAGCAGCAGTTCGGTGGTCCCGGCCAGCGAGTCGACCGTGAACACCACGCCGACCTCGCGTTCGGCGGCGAGCGCCTCCTCGGCGCCGCTCAGCACCAGCACCGGTCCGACCACCGTGACGGTCAGGCCGGTGGCCTCGACGGTCCGGGTCGGGCCCGCCGCGGCACCGGTGACGGACTGGTAGAGACGGACCGTCTCGGTGTGCCGGTCGGGCGCGGTGCGGACCGGGACCAGGGCAGTACGGATCGGCATGGCCACCCCCCGTGGCTCGGCGCGGTTCGGTGCTCCGCCGGTACACGCTAACCCGCCACGGGCCCGCCCGGTCCGGCTTCCGCCGGATCCGGCACCCGCCGGCCCGGGCGGTGCCGACGGCACGTCACGGCCCGCGCCGTGGGCGCCGCGTGGCCGGCCCTGTGCGGGGCGTGACGGGAATCGCACCGGTCCACCGGCCGGAAGGAGTGGACGGGCCCGGGGGGCGGTGTCGTAATCTGCCAGCTGACCTCGGTCCGGGTACGGCCGAGCCCATGTGTCGGCCGGCCGGGGAGGGCCCATGATCAACCTCATCACCAAGCTCGTGCTCAAGCCGCTGGCGAGGACGGTGTACCGCCCCGTCATCGAGGGGCTGGAGAACGTGCCGCGCAAGGGTGGGGTGATCCTGGCCAGCAACCACCTCTCGTTCATCGACAGCGTGGTGATCCCGCTGACCGCGCCGCGCCAGGTGTTCTTCCTGGCCAAGGCCGAGTACTTCACCGGCACCGGGCTCAAGGGCGCCATCGTCCGGTCCTTCTTCACCAGCGTCATCAACGCCGTCCCGGTCGAGCGCGGCACCTACCGGTCGGCGGCCGCCTCGCTGGAGCAGGCGCTGGACATCCTGAAGGACGGCAAGGCCTTCGGCATCTACCCGGAGGGCACCCGGTCGCTGGACGGCCGGCTCTACCGCGGCAAGACCGGGGTGGCCTGGCTGGCGCTGACGGCGGGCGTCCCGGTGGTGCCGGTGGCGTTGGAGGGACCGCAGGACATCCTGCCGGTCGGCCGGCGGATCCCGCGGGTCCGGCAGGTGACGGTCCGTTTCGGCGAGCCGCTGGACTTCTCCGCCCTGCACGGCCAGGCCCGCTCGGCCAAGGCCCGCCGGCAGGTCACCGACGAGGTGATGGCCGCCATCCAGGAGCTGTCCGGCCAGCAGACCGCCGACAGCTACAACGAACTGCCCAAGGCGGCCTGAGCCGGCGCCGCCCCGCCGCCCAGGAACTCCCGCAGCAGCGCGCCGACCTCCCCGGCGCCCGCGGCGGGCAGCGAGTGGTGCGAGGCCCCGGACAGCGTCGCCAGCCGGACGTCCGGCAGCGCCCGGGCGCCCGCGGCGACCTTCCCGAGATGGTGTGCGCGGCTCCGCCCGGCCAGCAGCACCAGGGTCGGCACGTCCAGCGCCCGCAGCGCCGCCGGGCCCGGCCGCCGGCCGATCACCGGCTTCGGGCGCGGCAGTTCGACGGCGCCCAGGGCGAACTGGCGCTGCCAGTCCTCGTCGACCACGGCACCCGCGCACTCCCAGGCCAGGAACGCGCGGACCCGCTCCGCGCTCGGGCGGGCCAGCCTCGGCAGGGCGTGCAGCAGGTAGCCGGGCCGCAGTCCGGCGAAGCAGCGGGTCGGGTCGAGCAGCACCAGCCGGCCGATCCGCCCGGGGTCGTGCAGGGCGTGGCCCAGCGCCTGCCAGGCGCCGTAGGAGTGGCCGCCGAGGTTGGTGCGGTGCAGGCCGAGGCCGTCGAGCACGGAGGCCAGCCAGGCCGTCAGGTCCGCGGGCCGGGCGAGCGGACGGTCCCCGGCCACGCCGCGGCCGGCGTCGCCGGGCGGGTCGACGGCGTACACCCGGTACCGGCCGCCGAGTTCGGCGGCCAGCGCGCCCCAGACGGTGGCCCCGGCGCCGCCGCCGGGCAGCAGCACCAGCGGCTCACCGTCCTGCGGGCCGTGCGCCAGCACCCGGGTGGTGCCGTACGGCGAGCGGAGGTCGAGCGCGGCGGTGCCGGCCGGCCACTTGGCGAGCACGACCTCGTACGCGGTGTGGAAGTCGTCCACGGACATGGGGTCCCCGTTCCCTCGGTCGGCTTTCCCTCGTTGGCCGATACTCTCGGCGGCACATACTCTTGCTGGCCGATATTCTTGCTGACCAATACCTTCGATCACCAATACTCTCGCCGGGCGAGATACTTGGCAAGCGACAGAACGGACGGAAGGCGGGGCGGATGGACGACGGGAGCCGGGCGATGGGGCTGGTGCACCTGCTGCGCGCCCTGACCGTGGAGCTGGACCGGTTCGGCGGCGAGTTCGCCGCCCTGCACGGTCTGCACCCGACCGATCTGCGGGCCCTGATCGAGCTGCTGGACGCCGACCGGGCCGGCACGGCGGTCACCCCGGGCCTGCTGGGCGAGCGGCTCGGCCTCAACTCGGCCGGCACCACCGCCCTGGTCGACCGGCTGGAGCGGCTCGGGCTGATCCGCCGCAGCCGGGACACCGCCGACCGGCGGCGGGTGCTGCTGACCGTCGACGAGCGGGCGGTCGAGCTGGGCCGGTCCTTCTTCGGGCCGGTGATCGGTGAACTGGTCACCGCGATGGCGGGGTTCGACCCGGCCGAACTGGACACCGCCCGCCGGTTCCTCGGGGCGATGGGCGAGGCGGTGGCCCGGGCCCGCCGGGCGGACGGCGCCGCCGGGGCGCCCGGGTCAGGCTGAGACCGGGGCGCCCTCGCGGCGCAGCAGCGCGGCGTAGCGCCCGCCGAGCGCCAGCAGCTCGTCGTGGGTGCCGAGTTCGGCGATCCGGCCGCGGTCGAGCACGGCGATCTGGTCGGCGTCGCGGACGGTCGAGAGGCGGTGCGCGATGGTGATGGTGGTGCGGCCGGCCGCGAGGGCGTCGATGGCCTGCTGGACGGCGAGCTCGGTCCGGTTGTCCAGGGCGCTGGTGGCCTCGTCGAGGATCAGCACCGGCGGGTTGCGCAGGATGGTGCGGGCGATGGCGAGCCGCTGCTTCTCGCCGCCGGAGAACCGGTAGCCGCGCTCGCCGACCAGGGTGTCGTAGCCGTCCGGCAGGGCCGCGATCATGTCGTGGACCTGGGCGGCGCGGGCCGCCTCGACCAGTTCGGCGTCGGTGGCGTCCGGTTTGGCGAAGCGCAGGTTGTCGGCGACCGAGGCGTGGAAGAGGTAGGTCTCCTGGGAGACCACGCCGACCGTGTCGGCCAGGGTCGCGAAGGAGAGGTCGCGGACGTCGGTGCCGTCGATGGTGACCCGGCCGTCGGTCACGTCGTACAGCCGCGGGACCAGGTAGCTGAGGGTGGTCTTGCCGGAACCGGTCTCGCCGACCACCGCCAGCGAGCCGCCCGCCGGGATCTTGAGGTCGATGCCGGCCAGGGTGGGCCGCTCCTGGTCCGGGTGGTAGCGGAAGTCGACGCCGTCGAAGGCGACGTCGCCGCGGACCGCGGCCGGGCGGACCGGGTGCGCGGGTTCGGCGATCTCCACCGGCAGGTCGAGGTACTCGAAGATGCGGTGGAACAGCGCCAGCGAGGTCTGCACCTGCACGCCGGTGGAGAGCAGGCTGACGGTGGGCCGGAACAGTCCCTGCTGGAGCGAGACGAAGGCGACCAGGGTGCCGATCGAGACGATCGGGGCGCCGCCCGCGGCGGTCAGCCCGGCCGCCCAGTAGATCAGTGCGGGCATCGCGGCCATCACCACGCCGATGGTGGACATCCGCCAGCGTCCGGCCATGCTGGAGCGCACCTCCAGGTCGGCCAGCCGGTCGGACTGCCCGGTGAACTCGCGGGAGAGCGAGTCGGAGCGGCCCATGGTGCGGCCGAGCAGGATGCCGCTGACCGAGAGCGACTCCTGGACCGCCGAGCTCATCGCGGCGAGCTGCTTCTGCCGCTCGGTGGTGATCTTCTTGCGCTCGTTGCCGACCCTGCGGCTGATCCAGACGAACAGCGGGAGCAGGAGCAGCGAGACCACGGTCAGCCGCCAGTCCAGCGCGACCATGGCGGCCACACTGGCCACCACGGCGGTCAGGTTGGACACCAGCGAGGTGGCGGTGGAGGTGACGGTGGACTGCATCCCGCCGATGTCGTTGGCGATCCGGGACTGCACCTCGCCGGTGCGGGTGCGGGTGAAGAAGGCCAGCGACATCCGCTGCAGGTGGCTGTAGACGGCGGTGCGCAGGTCGTGCATGACGCGCTGGCCGACGGTGGTGGAGATCAGCGTCTGCAGCACGCCGAAGACGCTGTTCACCACGGCGGCCGCGATCATGCCGAGCACCAGCAGGGTGAGCAGGCCGGTGCGGCCCTGCGGGATCGCGGTGTCGAGCACGGCGCGCAGCAGGAACGGGGTGGCCACCGAGACCACGGCGGAGGCGGCGACCAGCAGCCCGACGACGGCGAGCTGCCAGCGGTAGGGGCGGAAGAGTGCGGCGATGCGGCGCAGCTGGGCGGGTGGCGCGGGCTCGCCCTTGGTGCGTTCGGGCGGGGTCCAGTCGGTTCCTCGGTCGGGTCGCAAGGGCAGCCTCCGTCGGGCGCGGGCGGGTGGGGAGCCAGCATACCGAGCTTGGCTCATGGTTAGCCAAACTAATAATGAGCTCCTGCCTATTCCGGCCGACCCCGGCCCCGCCCGCGCCTCCGCCCGCGCCCGTCCGCCTCAGTCGGTGCGGTAGGTGCGTGCCGCCTTGGCGGAGACGCCGCCGAGACCGCCGCTGGGCAGCAGCCGGGCCACCGCGACCGCCAGCTTGTAGCGCTTGCCGGGGACGGAGAGCGAGCGGCCGCGCGCGAGGTCGCGCAGCGACTCGTCGACCACCCGCTCCGCCGACAGCCAGCCCCAGGACGGCACGTTGCCGGTGCCCATCCCGGCCCGCTGGTGGAACTCGGTGCGGGTGAAGCCGGGGCACAGCGCCTGCAGCCGGACCCCGCTGCCGCCGAGGTCGCGGGCGATGCCCTGGGTGAAGCTCACCACCCACGCCTTGGTCGCCCCGTAGGTGCCGCGCGGCAGGAAGGCGGCGACCGAGGCGACGTTGACGATGCCGCCGCGGCCGCGCTCGCGCATCCCGGGCAGGGCGGCGGTGGTGGTCCGCAGCACCGCCTCGACGTGCACCTTCAGCATGTCCAGCTCGTCCTGGACCGGAACGTCGAGGAAGGCGCCGCGGTTGCCGAAGCCGGCGTTGTTGATCAGGATGTCGACCGGCCGTCCGCCGTCGCGCAGCCGCTCCTCGACGGCGCCGATGCCCTGGTCGGTGGCGAGGTCCGCGGGGAGCGTCTCGACCTGGACGCCGTACTTCTTGGCGAGTTCCTCCGCGGTGGCGGCCAGGCGCTCGCGGTCGCGGGCGACCAGGACCAGGTCGCGGCCGTCCCTGGCCAGGCGGCGGGCGAAGGCGGCGCCGATGCCGGCGGTGGCGCCGGTGATGAGAGCTGTCGTCATGGGGAGACCGTACTGGCTGGTAGCCGCGCCGCGCACCGGTGCGCCGACGCGGGCCGGCGCCGGACCACGGGGAGCGGTCCGGCGCCGGCCTGCGCGTACCCACCTGGGGTCAGGCGCGGTACGAGGCCCAGGAGTTGGTCATCCGGGTGACCTGGCCCGGGGTGAACTGGGTCATGCAGGAGTCGTAGGTGTAGTCCATGAAGTTGTGGATCGGGTCCACACCGGTGGAGCTGCAGGTGTTGCGGCCGGTCGGGCACTCGAAGGCCGCGCTGGCCTCGGCGGGGGTGTCGGCGACCGAGTCGCCGCTGCCGCTGCAGCCGCCCTGGAAGGTGTGGTAGAGCCCGAGCCAGTGGCCGATCTCGTGGGTGGCGGTGTCGCCCTCGTTGTAGTTGGCCGCCGAGCCGCCGGGCAGCGAGGTGTCCAGGATGACCACGCCGTCCATGGTCGGCTGCGAGCGGTAGGAGCTCGGGAAGGTGGCCCAGCCGAGCAGGCCGTCGCCGAGGCTGGCGGTGTACAGGTTGAGGGCGTTCGCCCCGCCCTTGTGCAGCGCGGTCTTCATCGCCTTCTCGGCGCTGGTGCCGTCGGTGATGCCGTTGTACCAGGCGGCCTTGTCGGTGTAGTCGGTGGCGGCCAGCTGGAACTTGAACGGCGTCGCGGTGTTGCCCGAGCCCTGGCCGCCGTAGGCCGCGTT
This sequence comes from Kitasatospora sp. NEAU-CNBT7, assembly GCF_057220535.1. NCBI lineage: Bacteria > Bacillati > Actinomycetota > Actinomycetes > Kitasatosporales > Streptomycetaceae > Kitasatospora > Kitasatospora sp. NEAU-CNBT7. The sequence continues at coordinate 85,117 of NZ_JBXQQB010000004.1, forward strand.
GAGGACGGCGATCTGGCTGTTGATGGCGCTGGCGCTGAGCTTCCCGGTGGAGCCGCTGTGGATCACGTGGAAGTAGACCGGGATGGTGGTCGCGGCCAGGCCGCCGTCCACCATGCTCCGGGAGTCGGAGGAGCGGCGAAGCTGCTCGACGGTGGACTTCAGGTCCGCGTCCATCGCCTTGACCTGGCCGGCCGTCAGCGAGTTGGGGTCGTGCGCGGTGGAGCCCTCGGCCTGGCGCGCCGCGGCGTCGGTGTGCCCGGCCGGCTGGCCGTCCACGCAGGTGGACGCGGCGGCGGGTGCGGCGGTGGCCGCGGAGAAGGTGGCGGGCACGGCGAACTGGGCGGTGCCGAGCGCGGCGGCCAGCGCGGTGACGCCGAGGATCCGGTTGGCGATGCGCATGGCGGAGCGGGCAGGACGAGACATCTGCTCTCCCGTGGGGGTGTGGGGGGTGGCGGATTGGGGCCGCCGAGCAGAGGTTAAGCACTGCCGCCGTGTACGCGTCAGATCCGTTCCGGCCGCGAAATACTCCGGACAAATCCCCCAACTACCATAGGTTTACCGGCCATTGGGTCACCCCAGATGGAGGCTTTACATCCGGGCAACCCCACCGGAACATCGCCACCGTGGCCGGAAAACGCCCCCCGGACAGCACGGCGGGGTGCGGGGAGCCGGTCCCCGCACCCCGCCGCGCCGATCAGCTGCGGCGCACCGCCGAGTCGGCCTCGCCCCCGGCACCCACCGGGCGCAGCCGGTCCCCCGCCGTGGCCTTCAACTCCGGTGCCAGCCGGGCCACGTCACGCGCACCGACCGCCGCGATCAGGCTCGGCAGCACCCAGCGGACCGGCTGCATCCCGCGCAGCCAGGCCTGCGCGTAGACGTGCGCGGAACGCCGGGCGATACCGGCCACCAGCCGGTCGACCGCCGGGCCGAGCGGGTACGTCTTGCTGGCCGGCCAGGGCAGCCGGGCCCGCATCTGCCGCAGCACGGTGTCCTGGTCCGCACCGCGCACCATGTCGGTGTCGGTCCAGCTCAGGTAGCCGACGCCGACCTTGACGCCCTGGTGGGCGACCTCGGCGCGCAGCGAGTGGGCGAAGGCCTCGACCCCCGCCTTGCTCGCGCAGTACGCGGCCATCAGCGGCGCCGGGGTGATGGCGGCCAGCGAGGCGATCTGCAGCAGGTAGCCGCGGCTCTCCGCCAGCGCGGGCAGGAACGCCCGGGCGGTGGCCACGCTGCCCAGCAGGTTGACCTCGATCACCCGGGTGAACGCCCGGTGGTCGCTGTCCAGCAGCGGGCCGCCGATGGCGATCCCGGCGTTGGCCACCACGGTGTCGATCCGCCCGTACCGGTCCTTGATCTGCCCGGCGACGGCGGTCAGCGCCTCCAGGTCGGTGACGTCGGCCTCCCAGGACGAGGCCTCGGGCCCGCACTGCGCGGCGACCGCCTTCAGCTCCTCGGGCTCCAGGCCCACCAGCGCGACCCTGGCCCCCTGCTGCGCCAGCTTGCGGGCGGTCAGCGCGCCGACGCCACGGGCGGCGCCGGTCACCACGACCACCTGGTTCGCGATCGACGGGCTCATCCGACATCACTCCTCTGGTCCACGGAGACGAGATTGACGATCCGCCGGATCTCGCCGGCCACCTCGGCCGGCCGCTCGACCGGCGCCATGTGCCCGACCCCGGGCAGCTCCAGCAGGCCGCGCGGGTCGGGCAGGGCGGCCAGCATCCGGCGGGAGTGCACCGGCGGGGTGAGCCGGTCCCGGCTGCCCACCACCACGGCGGTCGGCACGGCCAACGCGGCCAGTCCGGCGGTGAGTTCGACCGTACCGAGCACCTGCGACCAGCTGTGCCGGGTGCTGGTCGGGCAGGCGTGCACCACCTCGGCGCAGGCCGCCACCTGGTCGGCGGTCGCGCCCGGGCCCATGGTGGCGTACTTCAGCACCGCCTTGCTGAGTCCGTTGACCGGGCCGAGCGGCAGCCTCGACTCCAGCACCAGCCGGTGCAGCGCCCGGCGCAGCCGCACCGGCCGGACGGCGGCCGGCACCAGGTCCAGCTCCGCCACCAGGTCGCTCGGGCCGGTGCTGACCAGCACCGCGCCGGCGGTCCGGGCGGCGACCTGCGCGCGGTCGGCGGCGGCCATCACGGTCATGCCCCCCATGCTGTGCCCGGCCAGCACGGCCCGCCGTCCGGCGGGCACCAGCTCGGTGAGCACCGCCTCCAGGTCGTCGGCCAGCTTGCCGGTGGAGTACCCGGCCGGGGTGGCGGGCCGGTCGCTGCCGCCGTGGCCGCGCTGGTCGTAGGCGATCACCCGGTGGTCGCCGGCCAGCCGGTGGATCACCGGCGCCCAGAACGCCACCGAGCAGGTCCAGCCGTGCGCCAGCACCACCACGGGGGCGCCGGCGGGGCCGTACGACTCGGTGTGCAGCCGGGTGCCGTCGGCGGAGCGCACCAGCCGGCTGTCGGCGGGGTCGGGCAGCGCGTACGGGTCGGCGGGCAGGTGCGGGCCGGCGGGGGTGTGCGGGCCGGCGCTCATGCCCGGGCCTCCTCGACGGCGGGGGACGTGGCCACGGCCGCGGCCGGACGCTTGATCAGCTCGTACTCGGCCAGGTCCACCCGGCGGGTGGCGCGCCGGAACGCACTGGTGGAGCCGGGCCACAGCACGGTGTTGCGGCCGGAGGCGTCCAGGTACCAGCTCTTGCAGCCGCCGGTGCTCCACACCGTGCGGTCCATCCGGTGCTGGAGCTCGAGGTTCCAGTGCCGCTGGGCCCGGGCGGTCGGCTGGAGGGCGGCGGCGCCGACGGCGTCCAGTGCGGCCAGCGCGTCGATCAGGTAGTTCAGCTGGGACTCGATCATCAGGATCATCGAGCTGTTGCCGAGGCCGGTGTTGGGGCCGATCACGAAGAACAGGTTGGGGAAGCCGCGGACGGTCGAGCCGCGCAGCGCCTCCATGCCGTCCTTCCACTCCTCGGCGAGCGCCCGGCCGCCGACGCCGAACACCCGCTGGGCGATGGGCATGTCGGTGACGTGGAAGCCGGTGCCGAAGACGATCGCGTCCACCTCGTGCTCGCTGCCGTCGGCGGCCACCAGGGTGGAGCCGCGCAGCTCGCGCAGGCCGGACGCGACCACCTCGGCGTTGGGGGCGGCGAGCGCCGGGTAGTAGGTGTTGCTGAGCAGGATCCGCTTGCAGCCGATCCGGTAGTCCGGGGTGAGCTTGGCGCGCAGCGCCGGGTCGGCGATCGAGCGGGCGATGTGCCGCACGGCCATCTGCTGGACCAGCCGCAGCGCGCCGGGGCGGCGGACGAAGGCGTCCACCTGCAGCTCGCGCAGCGCGAACAGGGTGGCCCGGCGCAGCCGGCCGGTCGGCGGGATCCGGGTGTGCAGCCACTTCTCCAGGGCGGAGATCTCCCGGTCGGCGCGCGGCAGCACCCAGCCGGGGGTGCGCTGGAAGACGGTCAGCCGGCCGACCTTCGGCTGGATCGCCGGGACGATCTGGGCGGCGGAGGCGCCGGTGCCGACCACCGCGACGCTCTTGCCGGTGAGGTCGTAGTCGTGGTCCCAGCGGGAGGAGTGGAAGACCTTGCCGGGGAAGTCCGCGAGACCGGGCAGGTCCGGGATCTGCGGGTCGGCGAGCGGACCGGCCGCGGAGACCACCGCGTCCGCGGTCCACTCGCCCCGGGTGGTGCGGATCCGCCAGCGGGTCCGCTCCTCCTCCCAGCGCAGTTCCTGCACCTCGGTGTCGAAGCGCAGGTGCGGGCGCAGCCCGAAGACGTCGGTGACCTTCTCCAGGTAGGCGCGGATGTCGGGCTGGCCGGAGAAGCTGCGAGGCCACTCGGGGTTGGGTGCGAAGGAGAAGGAGTAGAGGTGGGAGGGGACGTCGCAGGCGCAGCCGGGGTAGCTGTTGTCGCGCCAGGTGCCGCCGACCGAGGAGGCGCGCTCCAGGATGACGAAGTCGGTGATGCCGGCCCGGCGCAGCCGGACGCCGGCCCCGAGCCCGCCGAAGCCCGAGCCGACCACGGCGACCCTGACGTGCGGGGTCGTGGCGGGCGGCGGCGTGGCGGGCTGCTTGGTGCGAGGAACCATGCGGGCGGACCTCCTGGGCGAGGTGGGGGGTGCATGACCGGGGTGCATGACGGGATGCATGACCATTAGAACCTTGCCAGTAATCACTGGCACGATTGGCAGGGTAGTCCTTGCTGACAGTTCATGGAAGAAGCCCGACCGCACCGGTTCCGCCGCCGGCCCGCCCTATGCTGGCGGCGTGGCGGACATGGAGATCGAACGGGAGGGCTCGGCGGCGCGCCGGTTCCGGGTCGGGGAGCTGGCCGAGGCGGCCGGCATCACCGTGCGCACGCTGCGCTTCTACCGCGAGCGCAAGCTGCTCCAGCCGCCCCGCAAGGAGGGCCGGATCGCCTGGTACGGCGAGGAGCACCTGGCCCGGCTGCGGGTGATCGCCGAACTGCTGGAACGCGGGCACGCCCTCGGCGGCATCGCCGAGCTGATCGGCGCCGGGGAGAGCGGCCGCGACGTGGCCGAGCTGATCGGACTGCAGGACGCGATCACCGCCCCCTGGTCCGACGAGACCCCGGTCCACCTCGACTGGGCCGAGCTGAAGGCCTCCTTCGGCGACCAGCTGACCGAGGAGAACACCGCCGAGTCCATCGCCCAGGGCTACATCACGGTCGAGGACGACGGCATCACCCACATCAGCCGGCGGCTGATGGACGCCACCATCGCCCTGGTCGACGAAGGGGTGCCGCTCGCGGCCGTGCTCGCGGCCAGCCGCACCGCGCAGGAGCACGCCGACGCCATCGCCGAGTCCTTCATCACGCTGATCGCCGACCAGCTGCTGCAGCCGCTCGACCAGGTGGACCGGCTGACCCCGGCGGAGGCGGCCCGGCTGCGCGACCAGGTGCTGCGGATCCGGCCGCTGGCCCGGGCGGTCGCGGACACCCAGTTCACCCTGGCGATGGACCGCCGGGTGCGGGCCGAGTACGAGCGGCTCAGCGGCCACTGAACGGCCCGGCGCGGGAGCTTGCCGCGCGACGGCCCATCAAGTTAGGCTTACCTAAGCTCGGCCGGCCGGAGCCTCGCGGCCCCGGTCCAACGGCATCGGCGTCCGCGCGAGGGGTCTCGCGGGCGCCGGCGATCCCACGGCCCCGTCCGCCCGGTGACGGTCCATCAGGGCGGGCGGGGCCGTGGGCGTTTCGCACAGTCCCGGTTGGCTGCTCCTCCAAGCCGCCCTCGGACGACGCCCCGCCGCCGCTGGGCGATCCGACGCTTCCGGCCGCACCCGCCGCACCCGTACGGTCGAGGCTCACCCGCAGCTGCCGGACCAGCCAGGGCCGACGGACGGGAGGCGGGCACCCCGACGCGGCCGAGCCCGGGGGGTGGCGGCCGTGGCCGCTGTCGCAACGTTCCGCACCGCAGTCCGCCTGACCGGCCGCCGCGTCCTGCTCTGGTCGCTGCTCGGCCGGCTGCCCAACGCGATGTGCCCGATCGGCAGCCTGCTCCTGGTCAGCCACGACTCCGGCAGCGTGTGGCGGGGTTCGGCCGCCGCCGGCACGCTGGCGGTGGCCCAGGCGGCGGCCGGTCCGCTGGTCGGCCGGCTGGCCGACCGCCGCGGCCAGCGTCCGGTCGGCCTCACCGCCGCCGCCGTCAACGCACTGGCGATCCTCGCCCTGGTCGCCGCCTCCCGGAGCGGACTGCCGCTCTGGCTCCAGCTGGTGCCCGCCGCACTGATCGGCCTGTCGGTTCCGCTGGTCGGACCGCTCTCGCGCAGCCGCTGGGTCCGGCTGGCGGGCGGCGACCGGGCGGCCACCGGCGCCGCGATCTCGCTCGACGGCATCATGGACGAGATCAGCTTCACCGCGGGGCCGGCCGTGATCGGCGTCCTGGCGGCGCTGGCCGACCCCGCCGCCGGACTGCTGCTGGCCGCCGCCCTGGTCGGCATCTGCGGGACCCTGTTCGCCCGCCACCCCACCGCGCCGCCCGGTACCCCGCCCGCCCGCCGGCACGGCGGCGCCCCCCTGCTGACCGCACCCTTCGTGCTGCTGCTGGCCGGGATGGCCCTGCTCGGCGCCTGCTTCGGCTCGGTCCAGGTCGGCGTCACCGCCACCGCCGAGCGGCTCGGCCACCCCGGCGCGGCCGGCCTGCTGTACGGCCTGATCGGCCTGACCAGCTCGTTCGCCGGGGTGGCCACCGCGGCCCTGCCGGCCGGGTTCGCACTCGCGGCTCGGTTGAGGGCCGCCACCGTCCTGCTGCTCGCCTCCTCGCTGCTGCTGCCCGGCGCCGCCGGGATGACCGGACTCGCCGTCGGCGTCGGCTGCCTCGGGGTGGCCATCGCGCCGCAGATGATCACGATGTTCGGTCTGACCGAACGCGCCGTCCCCGCCGACCGCCTCGGCGAGGCGATGGCGGCGCTGGTCAGCAGCATCACGCTGGCCCAGTCCGCGGGCACCCTGCTGGCCGGATGGCTCGCCGACCGGTCCGGGGCCTCGGCACCGTTCCTGGTCACCTGCGCGGCGGCCGCCCTCGCCGCGGTGCTCGCCCTGACCACCGCCACCGAGGCCCGCTACCGGCGGCGCCCCGAGGCGGCACACCGCCCGCTGACCGGGGCCCGGTCGGGCTGAGGCCCGGCCGGCCGCCCCGGCCGCAGGTGGATGGCGGAAACCCGCTGTTCAGGGCCGGGCCGCCGCCGTAGGTTGGCCGGATGGCTCTCTCCGACTCCGTGCCCGCCACCGCCCGACCCGACCGCAGAGCGCTCGCCGCGGCGACCACCACGGTGGTGCTGTGGGCCTCCGCGTTCGTCGCGATCCGCGGCGCCGGGACGCACTTCGGCCCGGGCGCGCTCGCCCTCGGGCGGCTGCTGGCCGGGTCGGTGGCGCTGGTCGCGCTGCTGCTGCACCGGCGCGAGGGGCTGCCGCCGCGCGCGGCCTGGCCGGGGATCGCGGTCAGCGGGCTGCTCTGGTTCGGCGCGTACATGGTGGTGCTCAACTGGGGCGAGCAGCAGGTCGACGCGGGCACCGCGGCGATGGTGGTGAACATCGGCCCCGTGCTGATCGCCCTGCTCGGCGGCAAGCTGCTCGGCGAGGGTTTCCCGCCGCGGCTGCTCGCCGGGATGGCGGTCTCGTTCGCCGGCGCGGTGGTGGTCGGCCTGTCGACCTCGGGCGGCGGCTCCAGCTCGCTGCTCGGCATCGTCCTGTGCCTGCTGGCCGCGGTCAGCTACGCCGGCGGGGTGGTGGCCCAGAAGCCCGCGCTGCGGCACGCGTCCCCGCTGCAGACCACCACCTTCGGCTGCCTGGTCGGCACGGCGGCGTGCCTGCCGTTCACCCCGCAGCTGGTCGCCGAGGTCGGCACCGCCCCGCTGTCGGCCACCCTCGGCGTGGTGTACCTCGGCCTGTTCCCGACCGCGCTCGCCTTCACCACCTGGGCGTACGCCCTGGCCCGCACCACCGCCGGACGGATGGGCGCCACCACGTACGCGGTGCCCGCGCTGGTGGTGCTGATGGCCTGGGCCGTGCTCGGCGAGGTGCCGGCCCCGCTCGCGCTGGCCGGCGGTGCGCTGTGCCTGGCGGGCGTCGCCGTCTCCCGCCGCCGCTGAGCATCCCCGCGCCGGGTACCGGCGGATCACTCAGGCCTCCGGCGGGGCGCTCAGGCCTCCAGTCGGCGCACCCGCTCCTCGTCGGCGGTGCGCGGGCAGGTGACGCAGGCGTCGTCCGGGCGGATCGCGTAGTAGAGGCAGCAGCCGGCCCTGGTCCTGGTCCAGTGGGTGCGCCCGGCCGTGCCGGTCAGCCGGCGGAAGGCCCCGGCGCCCGGGAACGGCGGGGTGCCGCCCGGCAGGACGGCCTCGGCCGCCTCCACCGCCCGGTCCTCCTCCCCCAGCAGCCGGCCGAGGTACCAGATCCCGGAGACCAGGTCGTCGGCGGCCATCCCCCACAGGGCCCGCGGCCCGCGCCGGACGTACGGCTGGAAGGCCGCCAGGACCGGGCCGAGGTGCTCGGCCACGGCCGTGCGCAGCTCGGCCTCGCCGCCGGCCGCCCACTCGCCCGGACTCAGCGCGAGGCGGCCGTCGGACGGGTCCACCCACAGGTCCGTGGCGCGCAGGCGCGGCACCCGGCCCTCCAGGTACCAGGGGCCGCTGATCAGCAGGCAGGCGGCCCAGAGGTAGGTGTGCAGGGCGCGGGAGGCGGCGACGTGCTCGCGGGGGGTGCGGCCGTGCTCGGCGGCGATCCTCGCGCTCTCGGCGGCGACCATCTCCTCGGCCGCGCAGGCGAGGGTGTCGGCTCTGCGCCAGTTCCCGCCCGCCATCGGCCGCCGGGCGAGTTCGACCCGCAGCACGCCGTCGCAGGCGGCGAACAACAGCCGGTAGGTCTCGGCCAGTTCGTCCGTCCGGCAGGGCTGACCGGCCGTCAGTTGGAGCATCGGGACTCCCCATGAGCGCTAAGGTGAGGCTCACCTTAGTTCATATTCGACGGTCCATCGATCGCGCATCCGGGTGATGTCGCGATCAGGGTGTGCCGAAGGCCCGTTCCGGCCAGGATCCACGGGCCGTCCCACCCCTTCGGACCAGCAGCGAGGATCACCCATGCGGCTCTATCTGCTCGCGGTCAACCCGACCGACTCCGTCACCCTCGGCTTCCTCCCGGCCGCCGCCCGGCTGGGACTGGACGTCACCGTGCTCACCGACTGCCCGCGGCAGCACCGCGAGGCGTACGCGGACCTCGCGCACCCGCCCCAGGTGCTGGAGTGCGCGGTGCAGGACTTCCGCGAGGTGGTGGCGCTGATCTCGCGGCACCCGGCGCCCGACGCGGTGTTCAGCAACAGCGACCACCTGCAGACCCAGACCGCCCTGGCCGCCGCCTACTTCGGCCTGCCCGCCAAGGACTGGCGGGCCACCCTGCGGGCCAAGAACAAGGCCGAGCTGCGCCGGCACCTGGCCGCCGCCGGACTGGACGCCGTCCGGTCCGCCGAACTCGCCCCCGGCCAGGACCCGGCCGAACTCGACCTGCCGTTCCCGTGCGTCGTCAAACCCCGCGAGGGGGTCGCCAGCGAGGACGTGGCCCTGGTCGCCGACCACGCCGAACTCGCCGCCCGCTGCGCGCAGATCAGGCAGCGCCGGGGCCCGGCGGCCACCCTGCTGGTCGAGGAGTATCTGACCGGCGCCCTGCACACCCTGGAGACCCTCGGCGACGGCGACACCCGCCTGGTGCTCGGCGGCTTCCGGACCCGGCTCTCACCGCCGCCGTACTTCATCGAGGAGGTGCTGGAGTTCACCCCCGCCCACCCGCCGGCCGTGACCGCGCAGGTACTCGCCCAACTGGACGCGGCCGGGGTCGGACTCGGCGCCTGCCACACCGAGTTCGTGGTCCAGCCGGACGGCCGGGCCCGGCTGATCGAGGTCAACTACCGCGCCATCGGGGACCAGTGCGACCTGATGCTCCAACACCTGCTGGACATCCCGTACTTCGACCTGGTGCTGGCGGCCCACCTCGGCCGTCCGCTGCCGGCCGGGCCGCTCCCGGCCACCGGCCGCCGGGCCCGGGTCGAGGCGGTCTGCGCCGACCGCGCCGGGGTGCTGGCCGCGGCCCCGGCGGCGGCCGCCTGGGAGGCCGACGGCGTCCGGTTCAGCTACCGGCCGACCCGCGCCGTCGGCGAGCGGCACGAGCACTACCGCACCAACCGCGACTACCTCGGCATCGCCTGGGCGATCGGCCCCGACCAGGCCGCCGCCGACGACGCCGTCGCCGGGTTCCTGGCCGCCAACCGCTGGGAGGTCACCCCCTGACGCCCCCCTGACCGGCGGGCCCGCACCGCTCACCCGTCCGGAGTACACCGGAGCGGGCCGCCCGAGGTCCGCCGCCCGCCCCGCCGCGCGGGCCGGACCGGGCCGGACCGAGGCCGGGCCCGGCGCGCGCCCGCGACGGCGCCGCGTCACCGGCCCGCGCCGGGGAGCAGGATGGGAGCCGGACCCCGGAGCGAGAGGAACGGCAGCCATGGACTGGAAGCTCGAGGTGGTGGTGGTCCCCGTGGTGGACCTCGACCGCGCCAAGCGGTTCTACCAGGAGCAGGTCGGCTTCGGGCTCGACCACGACACCCGGATCGGCGAGCACAGCCGCGTGATCCAGCTGACCCCGCGCGGCTCCGGCTGCTCGATCGTGCTGGGCACCGGCATCCCCCAGTCCGTCCCCGGCTCGCTGCGCGGCCTGCAACTGGTCGTGGACGACGTCGCCGCGGCCCGCGCCGAACTGGCCGGCCGGGGCGTCGACGTCACCGAGGTCCGGCACCTGGACCGCAGCGGCGAGTGGCGGCCCGGCCCGGGCGAGCCGTGGAACTCCTTCATCTTCTTCGACGACCCCGAGGGCAACAGCTGGGTGATCCAGGAACGGCCCGCCGCCGCCTGACCGTGCGGCCGCCCGACCGGCGGTCCCGGTACAGGTCCGGCGCAGGTCCCGGCGCAGGTCCCGAGGCAGGTCCCGGCGCGGATCCGCACCGTACGGGGTGCGACAGTGGTACCCGGCGAAAGGAGCGGTCAGGTGCTGATGGAGAAGGTGGCGGAGATCCTCGCCGAGGCGTCGGCCGAAGCGGTGGAGCCCCGGTTCCGGGCACTGGCCGCCGGCGAGGTGATGGAGAAGGCCCCCGGCGAAGTGGTCACCGTCGCCGACCGCGAGGCCGAACGGATCATCACCCGGCGGCTGCAGGAACTGCTGCCGGTGCCCGTGGTCGGCGAGGAGGCGGTCTCCGCCGACCCCGCCCTCGCCCGGGCACTGCTCGCCGAGCCCGCCGTCTGGCTGGTCGACCCGGTCGACGGCACCTCCAACTTCGTCGCCGGGCGCCCCGAGTTCGCGGTGATGGCCGCCCTGGTCCGGGACGGGAACACCGTCGCGTCCTGGATCTGGCAGCCCGTCACCGGCACCGCGTACGCCGCCGAACTCGGCTCCGGCGCCTGGCGCGACGGGCACCGGATCCACCGCGAACCGGCCGGCCGGCTGCCCGAGAAGTGGCACGGCCTGCTCAAGAGCCGCTTCCTCGACCCGGCCACCCACCACCGGCTGCACAGCCGGGCCCGCGCCTTCGGCCGGCTGGAGGAGGGCCTGCGGTCGGCCGGCATGGAGTACCCGCTGCTCGCCGACGGCGGGGTGGACTTCATCCTGTACTGGCGCACCCTGCCCTGGGACCACGCCCCCGGCTCCCTGCTGGTGACCGAGGCCGGCGGGATCTCCGCCCGCCTCGACGGCACCGCGTACCGGCCGGAGCCGCCGGGCTGCGAGGACGGCCTGCTGGTCGCCGCCGACCCGGACCTGTGGGCACGGGCCCGCGACATCCTGCTCGGGCTCGACGGCTGACGGCCCGACGGCTCGACGGCTCGACGGCCGACCGGCCCGGCGGCCGTGGGGCCCGGAGCGGCTGCCGGACCCGCTACCAGACCACCGGCAGCCGCTCCGGCAGCCGCTTGATGAAGCCCGGGCGCCAGGCCAGCTGCTCGGCCGGCAGCGCCAGCCGCAGCTCCGGGAGCCGCCCGACCAGCGCGGTCAGGGCGATCCCGGCGTGGGTGCGGCCGAGCGCGGAGGCCGGGCAGTAGTGGCGGCCCGCCCCGAACGCCAGGTGCGGCCCCGCCGGCCGGTCGAAGTCGATCCGCTCCGGGTCCGGGAACACCTCCGGGTCGTAGTTGGCGCCCTCGACCAGCACCAGCACCAGCTCGCCCTGCTTCACCAGCACCTCGCCCAGCTGGACATCGGCCAGCGCGAGCCGCGGCAACGCGTCACCGATCGACAGGTTGTACCGGAGCAGTTCGTCGACCGCCCGGTCGATCACGGCCGGGTCCTGCCGCAGCCGGTCGGCCAGCTCCGGACGGCGGGCCAGCGCGATGATCGCGTGCAGCAGGAACGCCGAGGTGGAGACCGCCCCCGCACCGAACAGCGAGAGCGCCACCGTGGCCAGCAGTTCGTCACCGACGCGGTCCGAGTCGTCCGGTGAGCGGCGCAGTTCGGCGAACCGGCCGAGCAGCCCCTCGGTCGGCCCCGGATCGGCGGTGAGCCGGGCCGTCATGTAACCGAGGTCCTTGTACCAGTTGGGCGTCGAACCCTCGAACGGCGCCGGGCTGGTGATGAACGCGACGTCGATGCCGGACATCAGCCGGCGCCAGTCGTCGGTGGGCAGGCCGAGCAGCCGGCAGTGCAGCGCGGCGGAGTACGGCTCGGCGAAGCCGTCCCGCAGGTCCGCCGGCGGGCCCTGCTCCACCAGCACGTCCAGCAGCCGGTGCGCCTCGGCCTCCAGCCAGCCGCCCAACTCCCGGTCGGCGCGCGGGTTGAGGGTCTTCATCACGGCGTTGCGCAGACCGGCGCTGTTGATGTTGCCCATGTTGTTGACCACCTCCGGGGGGATGGTCAGCGCGTACTGGCGGGGCACCCCGGGGTTGGCGGTGTCCTTGAGGCTGAACCGCTCGTCCTCCAGCACCTTCTTGGCCAGCCGGTGGCTGCTGACCAGCCAGGCCTCGTCACCGGTCATGGTGCGGACCCTGGCGACGGGGTGCTTCTCCCGTAGCAGCGCCGCCTCCTCGGGCAGCACGTCGCCGCGGGCGGAGAGCGGGAAGGTGAACTCGGGTTCGGCGGTGGTGGTCATCGGGGTGCGCTCCTCTGTGAAGGGGGTGTGGGTCGTGCGGAAGGACCGGGGTGGGACCGGGGTTCTCAGGCCGCGAGCGGGTTCGCCGCGAGGCGGGGCCGGACCACCGCGTAGCCCTGGGCGGGTGCCGCGCGCAGGCCCTCGCTGCGGCCGAACAGCACCGGCGTGAGCGGGAGTTCGAGGTGGTAGCAGGAGATCGAGGAGGGCACGTCGAGCAGGGCGGGAGTGTCCAGGAAGAAGGGCAGCTCGGCGGCGATGTACGCGACCCCGGCGGCCAGTTGGGCCGGTGTCGGGGCGGCCGAATCCACCAGCCTGGCCTGCAGGAACCCCCGGGCCATCCCCTCGGTCGCGGCCCGCAGCACCGGGTCGCCGCCGAGCGCGGCCAGCACCGCGGCGTGCAGGCCGCGGTAGGCCGCCCGGTCGGTCAGCTCGGAGAGCGCGTGGGTGCGGACACCGTCGCGGTCCGCGTCCTCGACGGCCCGGCGGATCCGCCGCCGGGTGGCCTTGACCTCCTTGGCCGCGCGGCGTTCGGCCTGCTCCAGCGGATAGCCGGCGGCCTCGAACTGTGCCGCGACATGGAGATCGGCGTGCACCACGTCCACCGCCGCGAAGAACTCCCTGCCCCAGCATATGAGTTCGGCGAGTCGCTGATGACTGAAGTAGCTGTTGCCGGGGCTGACCCCGATCAGCAGGTGGTCTCCCCGCTCGAAGACCTCCCGGCAGCGGCCGGAGAACGGGACCGCCTCGAAGGCCCCGAGGGCGGTGATCCGAGTGGTCCGAGTGGTCCGAGTGATCGGAGTGGTCGAAGTGGCAGGGGTGGTCAGAAGTGTGTCGCTCATACCGCGGCCTCCGCGTCGCAGGGCTGGCTCCGCCGGCCGGCGGCGGCCGGGCACGGCGGAGAGGGTCGGGGCGGTGCAGGGTGGGTGAGGGGGTGCGGGCCGCCACGGCACACGGCGCCGGCCGGGATGAGGCCGGGACAGGGGGAACGGTGGCGGCGGACGCCGGACCGGGGCAGGGTGCCGCGCCGGACCGGCGGGAGGAACGGACCAGAGGCAGGGCCCGGCAGATCAGCCGGAGACGGCCCTGCCAGGCCGGCCCGAGGACCGTGGGGACGTGCCGGGGCGACAGGCCGAAGTGACCGCACGGACGCGGCGGCACATGGTGGATCCCCCTTGCGCCGCTAGTCCCTGGAAGCCGTGTGCTCCCGGTGTGGCGGCGGCTACCCGAAGTTACCGCCGCCGTTCCGCTTCCCGGCAAGCCAAGATCAGGGGATGGCGGAAAAGCGATTCGGTACGGCCGAAATCGACTGGACAATGGCCGGGAAAGTCTGTTCACGGAGACTTGTCAGCCGCCACGCCACCCGACGGTCACCGCAGGTCGGAGCCGGTACCGCCAGTGGACATTCCCCCAATTCCCCAGCCGTGAAAGGAGTTCCGACTGTGCCCTCAGCCGAATTCCGGGGTGCCGCCGGACCGTTCCACCGCGCGGCCGGCACGGACGATCCCGGCCAGCAGCGCCGCGGTGTCCTCGACGGTGGTGTGCGGGTTGAGCAGGGTCAGTTTCAGCCGCACCCGGCCGGGGCCGTCGCCCGGCAGCTCGGTCCGGCCGACCACGGCCCGGCCCGACCGCAGCAGCACCCGGCGCAGCTCCGCGTTGACCCGGTCGGCCACCGCCGGGTCATCACCAGACGGGCGGTAGCGGAACACCACCGTGGTCAGCACCGGTTCGCAGGACAGCTCGAGCGCCGGGTCGGCCTCGACCGCGCGGGCCGTCGCCCGGGCCAGGTCGTGGCAGGCGTCCACCAGGCGGCCGAGCCCGTCCCGGCCGAGGGTCCGCAGGGTGACGGCCAGCTTGAAGCCGTCCGGGCGGCGGGTGGTGCGCAGCGAACGGCCGAGCAGGCTCGGGTACCCGGCCCGCTCGTCGTCGGCCGGGTTGAGGTACACCGCCCGGCGGGCCAGCGAGGCGTAGCTCGCGGCCTCCCGCACCAGGAACACCCCGGCGGCGGCCGGCTGCCAGCCGAGCTTGTGGAAGTCCAGCGAGAGCGAGTCGGCCCGGTCGATGCCGTCCAGCAGCGGGGCGAGCCGGCGCGAGAACAGCGCCCCGCCGCCGTACGCGGCGTCGACGTGCAGCCAGGCGCCGTACCGGGCGGCCAGGTCGGCCGCCCGGTGCAGCGGGTCGACCGCACCGGTGTCGGTGGTACCGGCGGTGGCGACCACGGCGATCGGGGTGCAGCCGTCGCGGACCGCCGCGGCGAGCGTGTCGGCGAGCGCGGCCGGGTCCATCCGCAGCCCGCGGTCGACCGCGACGCCGAGTACCGCCCGTTCGCCGAGGCCGAGCAGGGCGGCGGCGCGCTGCACCGAGAAGTGCGCCGCCCGGGACGCCACGATCACCGGCCGGACCCCGGCGGGCAGACCGTGCAGCTCCACCTCGGCTCCGGGCGCGCCGAGGGTGCGGTCGCGGGCCAGCATCAGGCCGAGCAGGTTGGACTCGGTGCCGCCGGAGGTCACCACACCCGCGGCCGATCCGGGCGGATGGCCCACCAGTGCGGCGAGTTCGGCCAGCAGCTCGGTCTCGAAGGCGGTGGCGGCCGGGGCCTGGTCCCAGGAGTCCTGGGACGGGTTGAGCGCGCCGACCGCCAGGTCGGCCGCGACGGCGACGGCCAGCGGCGGACAGTGCAGGTGCGCCGCGCACGCCGGATCCGCCGGGTCGGCGGCGCCCTGGGCGAGGTGGGTGGTCAGCCGCAGCAGCGCGTCCGGGTCCGGCTCGTCCCGGCCGTACCGCAGCACGCCCGCGAACTGCTCGGCCAGCCGGGCCGGTTGACCGGCCGGGATCGGCCCGCCGCGCTGTTCGGCGCCCACCGCCAGAGCCGTCAGCACGAGGTCCAGCAGCGGGCGGAGCGCGTCCGGACCGTGGACCCCGCCGGACAGGGCGGCGGGAGCCGCGGGGGCGGGAGGCGGAGGCTGGTCGCTCACCGGGGGACGTCAGGCGTCGAGGAGCGGGCCGCGGACTCGATCGCGTCGCAGAGCCGGTCCAGCACCGCCTCGGTCTGCTCGTCGCTGATGGTGAGCGGCGGCAGCAGCCGCAGCACCGCGTCGTGGCGGCCGCCGAGTTCGACGATCAGGCCGCGCTCCAGGCAGGCCTGCCGGACCCGGACGGCCAGCGCCGGGTCCGGCGGCAGCGCGCCGCAACTGTCCGGCCCGGCCGACGGATCGACCAGCTCGACCCCGATCATCAGCCCCCGCCCGCGGACGTCGCCGACCGCCGGGACCCTGCTCTTCAGCCCGTCCAGCCGGGCGGTCATCCGCGCCCCGACCAGCTCGGCACGCGCCACCAGCCCCTGCGCGGCGACGTACCGCAGGGTGGCCGCGCCCGCCGCCATCGCCAGCGTGTTGCCGCGGAACGTGCCGGTGTGCGCGCCGGGCTGCCAACCGTCGTACTGCTCGCGGTAGACCACCACCGCCAGCGGCAGGCTGCCACCGATCGCCTTGGACAGCACCATCGCGTCCGGCAGCACCCCGCTGTGCTCGACCGCCCACATCGCACCGGTCCGGCCGACCCCGGTCTGCACCTCGTCCACGATCAGCGGGATGCCGCGCTCGGCGGTGATCCGGCGCATCTCCCGCAGCCACGCGTCCGGCGCGGGCACCACGCCGCCCTCACCCTGGACGGCCTCCAGGATCATCGCGGCGGGCGGCAGCACCCCGCCCGACGGGTCGTCCAGCAGACGTTCGGTGTACGCGGCGGACAGCTCCGCGCCCCGCTCGCCGACCCCGAACGGGCAGCGGTACGGGTACGGGTAGGGCAGCCGGGTGACCTCGCCGCCGCTCGGCAGCGGGGACTTGACCGCGACGCTGCCGGTGACCGCGAGCGCGCCGGCCGTCATCCCGTGGTACGCGCCGGTGAAGGCGAGCGCGCCGCGGCGGCCGGTGGCCGTCTGCATCAGCTTGAGCGCCGCCTCGACCGCGTCGGTGCCGGCCGGGCCGCAGAAGTGCACCCGGGCGCCGGCCGCGAACTCCGGCGGGAGACTGGCGAACAGGGCGGAGGTGAAGTCGTCCTTCTCGGCGGTGGCGAGGTCCAGCAGGTGCAGCGGGGCGCCGCTGTCCAGGGTCCGGCGGATCGCCTCCAGCACCACCGGGTGGTTGTGACCGAGCGCCAGGGTGCCCGCGCCGGACAGGCAGTCCAGGTAGCGGCGGCCGTCCGCGCCCTCCACGGTCATGCCGTTGGCGCGCACCGGGACGATCGGGAAGGACCGGGCGTACGTCCGGGCGGCCGACTCGCGGATGCGCTGGCGGCGCAGGATCGCGTCGCCGGCGGGGGCGGTGGTGTCGACGGTGGCGGCCGTGTCGACGGCGAGGGTCACAGGCTGGCTCCCTTTGGTTAGGTAAGCCTAACTTTACCGACCGCGCTGCGGCGATCCCGCACCGCCACCGAACTCCACCCGACCGGGTGATCCCCGGCCGCCGGGGCAGCGCGCGGAGCGGAGCGGCCTTGCGCGCGGGCACCGTCGACCGGGACAACGAGCGGGAGCGTCCGGGGACACGGGGGGCGGGCGGGCGATCGGGGGCGGACTCGGGCGCGGGGGGCGGATTCGGGGGCGGGGGCTGGCGCGGGGCGGGCGCGGGCGCGGGCGCGGGCGGTGGTGCGGCGACTACGCTGCGGGGAGCACCGATCGAGGGAGTACGCCGTGTCCGACGCAACCGCCGCCCGGCCCGGGGACGGAACGGGCGAACTGGCCCGGACCCGGGAGTTCTTCGCGGCACGCGCCGCCGGCTGGGACGCGAAGTTCCCCGACGACGGGCCGCGCTACGCCCGGGCCATCGCCGAACTCGGCATCAGCGCAGGCGACTTCGTGGTGGACGCGGGCTGCGGCACCGGGCGGGCGCTGCCCCTGCTGCGGGCCGCCGCCGGGCCGCACGGCACCGTCCTGGGCGTGGACCTCACACCCGAGATGATCGACCTGGCCCGTGCCCACCGCGGCAGCGCCGACCTGCTGGTGGCCGACTGCGCCCGGCTCCCGCTGCGCGACGCGGTCGTCGACCTGGTCTTCGGCGCGGGCCTGATCTCCCACCTGCCCGGCCCCGGCACCGGCCTGCGCGAACTGGCCCGGATCACCCGCCCCGGCGGCCGCCTCGCCCTCTACCACCCGATCGGCCGCACCGCCCTCGCCGCCCGGCACGGCCGCCGGATCACCCCGGACGACCTGCGGGCCGAACCCAACCTCCGCCCGCTGCTGGACGCCTGCGGCTGGGAGCTGACCGCGTACACCGACACGGACGAGCGGTACCTGGCGGTGGGGGTGAGGGGTGGGGGCGGCGCCCGCGCGAAGGAGCGGGACCGGAGCGGGGGCGCCGCGGTGTAGCAGCGGGGCAGGTCGTCGGGGGCGGCGCCGGGTACGGGCCTACCGGCCCGCGCAGTTCCCCGCGCCCCTGAACAGACCCGGCCCGGGCCGGAAGGCGGGAGCCGTACCCGGAGTGCGGGTGGGCACCCTTCCGACGCGCGCAGTTCCCCGCGCCCCTGAAGAACGCCCCCTCAAGCAAGCCCGCCCAGCGCCCCGGGGGGTGGGGGTCAGATGTCGGCGTTGCCGCTGATGGCCCAGGCGAGGCCGGTGGCGGGGTCCTCGAGGGTGAGGTGGAGGTAGCGGACCTCGTCGGTGGGTTCGGCCCAGGTGAAGCAGCGGAGGCGGGCGACCAGGGAGTCGATCTCGGGGCGGGACGGGCGGGGGCTGCCGGTCATCGCGGCGAGGACGCGCCACAGGGCGAGGCGGCCGTCCGCCGCGCCTTGGGCGGGGTGTTCCGAGCCGACCCGGACCAGGGCGGGGTAGGCGGCGGCGAACGGCAGGTGGCCGCCGTTGACGCGGCCCGGGGGTGCGGTGCGGGCGGCGGCGTCGCGGCCGGTGCCGCGGACGCAGGAGACGGTGGCCCACGGGGCCAGGACGGCCAGCAGCCGGGTGGCGGCCAGGCCGCGGACCGGTTCGCCGGGGGCGGGCAGGTCGACCTGGCCGAGGCCCTCGCGGGTGGCGGGCAGTGCCGCGGGCACCCGCAGGGCGCCGCCGTCCCTGAGGTACTCGGGGACCAGGCCGCCCTCCTGACGGCCGGCCGCCTCCCAGCCGGCGAGGGTCAGCGGGACGCCTTCCGGGTCGGGTTCGGCGTCGGCCGTGAGGTCCTCGCCGAGCAGCACCCGGGTGTGGGTAACGAGCCGCCGGACGGGCGCGGCGTCGAGCAGCGGGGCCAGCCGCCGCCAGGGGTGACGGGTCGCCAGGACCTCCCACAGCGGCCCGGCGTCGTGGTCGGCCGGGCCGGCGGCGGTGTCCGGTCCGCCGTCCGGGTCGAACAGCCGGGCGGCCAGCTCGGGCGGCGCGCCGTACGCGATCAGGTGACCGAAGGGCGCCGCCTCGGCCGCCCCCACCGCCTGCCCGTGCCGCGCCACGGCCGCCGCCCGGGTCCGCCGGTAGGCGTCGAGCAGCTCCGGCCAACGGCTCTCGTCGGCGAGCGCGGCCAGCCTGCGGTGCTGATAGGTGATCACGTTTGGAGCGTACGACGCCGGTCCTCGCATCGGCCGACAGCGGGCCGGTTCGGTGCGTCGCCCACGCACCGGTGCCGCGGGCGCCTTCCGGCCGGCGGCCGGGCGCCGCCCGGGCCCCGGGTCACTGCGGCGGCTTGCCGCCGGTCAGGACCCAGCGGACGTCGACGAAGCCGCTCTGCTGCTCGGTCAGGCGGCCGCCCTTGACCTGCTGGAAGGTCACCCAGGTGTTGGTCAGCCGCGGGGACTCCGCGCTCGGCAGCATGTCGCCCTGGCCCCAGTTCAGCGGCGGGGTGACACCGCCGGTGTCGATCGAGTCGCCGCTGTCCAGCTGGGCCCGCATGCCCTTGGCGGTGAGCGGCTGGCCGGCCGAGGAGATCCGGTCGACGGCCTGCAGGAAGGTCTGGTAGGCGACCCAGGTGGTCTGGACGGCGAGGTCCGAGGTGTCGATCGGCCGGCCGCCGGCGCCGGCCGCGTTGCCCGCGGTGCTGCGCAGGTCGTCCCAGACCTTTGACGACTCGGGCGGGTACCAGCCGGTCGCGAAGGACCCGTTGAGCGGGCTCTTCGCGCCCCCGGTGGTGTCGATGACGGCCTGCTGGATGCTGCCGATCACGGAGGCCAGCTGGGTGCGCTTGGGGGCCAGCTGACGGTAGGCGTCGAGCAGGAGCAGGGTCTGCTCGGGTCCGAGCGCGACGGTGACGCAGTTGCCGGACCGGTCGTCGCCGATCGCCTTCTGGGCGACCGGCAGGACGGCGGCCGCGTTGGCCGCGTTCTCCGGCACCTTGACGTCGGCGAGCTTGATCCCGGCGGGCGAGATCGCGCCGGAGAGGTAGCGGGTGAGGGTGTCGCCGATGCCGTTGTCCGGGCGGACCAGGGCGACCGCCTTGCAGCCGGCCGCGGCGAGCTGCCGGCCGCTGCCCGCGATCAGGGTCGGTGTCCCGCCGGCCACCGGGTAGGACAGCGGGCTGCTGAACTCCGAGCCGGAGAGCCCGTAGCCGCCGAGGTAGGGGATGCCGGCCTCCTCCAGCAGCGGCATGAAGGTGTCGCCGTACTGGCTGTACGAGCCGATCACCGCGACCGCGTGGGCCGCGATGGCCTGGTGGGCGCAGTCGGTGACGCCGGCGGCGGTGTTGTGCTCGTTGCAGGTGAGCACCTTGAGCTTGTGTCCGGCCGGGCCGCCCTTGGCGTTGACCTCGCGGGCGATCTCCTCGGCGAGGGCGGTCACCCCGGGGCGGTCGGCGGAGCCGGTCCCGGACGGGGCCCAGGTCATCACGGTGAGCGGGCCGTCGCTGTCGGAGGCACCGGCCGGGCCGCCGCAGGCGGCTGTCGCCAGCAGCGCCGGGAGCAGGGCCGCGGTGGCCGCCAGGGCGGCGGCCCGGCGCCGCGCGCGGCCGCGGGGGCCCGCGTCCGTCCGCCGGGCAGCCTCGCCGGGTCGGTCCCCGGGCGCCACGGTCCGCCTGCTCATGCTGCCTGCCCTCGTCGGTCTGCGGGCGGCGCGGGAGCGCGCTCGCCCGGCCGACAGCCAAACGGCACCGGCACACGATCAGGCCGACACCGCGCGAACACCGGGCGGACGGCGTCGAAACAAACAGGGTTGTCCGTACAGGTTTGACCCGGGTCACGCCGCCTGACCGACCTTCAACCGAGGCTGGTGGCGGCCGAATTCCTAACCCGCGACCTCCGCCAGCAGCCGGGCGGCGTGCACCCGTCCGGCGTGCTCGACCAGGCTGATCAGTACGCTCTTGCCGGAGTCGCGGCGCCGGGCGTCGCAGAGCACCACCGGCGTGGCCGGGTCCAGGTCGAGGGCCGCGGAGACGTCCTCGGCCCGGTGCACCCGGCTGCCCGCGAACTGGTTGACCGCGACCACGAACGGGATGCCGCGGTGCTCGAAGAAGTCGACGGCGGGGAAGCAGTCGGTCAGCCGCCGGGTGTCGGCGAGCACCACGGCTCCGAGTGCCCCCTGGGCCAGTTCGTCCCAGAGGAACCAGAACCTGTCCTGTCCGGGGGTGCCGAACAGGTAGACCGACAGGCCCTCGCGGATGGTGATCCGGCCGAAGTCCATCGCGACCGTGGTGGTGGTCTTCCGTTCCACCCCGCCGAGGTCGTCCACGCCCCGCCCGGCGGCGGTGAGTTGCTCCTCGGTGCGCAGCGGGCGGATCTCGCTGACGGAGCCGACGAGGGTGGTCTTGCCCACCCCGAACCCACCAGCGACCAGGATCTTCAGGGCCAGTACCGGGGTGTCGGCCGGGCGCGGGTGCGCGACCGGTGCGGGGGTACCGGGCGGTGTCGGGTCACAGTGCGCGGAGTCCATGGACGATCTCCTGGAGGATGTGTGCGTCGGGCAGCAGGGCCGGCGGTACGGGGCGGCCGACCCGGATGTGGCCGGCGTCCAGCAGGTCGCCGAGCAGCACCCGGACCACGCCGAGGGGGAGGTCGAGTTCGGCGGCGATCTCCGCGACGGAGAGCGGTTCGCCCCCGCAGAGCTCGAGGATGACGGCCTGCTCGGGGCCGACCGGCGGGTCGACGCCCGCCGGCACCTGCCCGGTGACCAGCGCGATCAGGTCGAACTCCGGTCCGCCGGCTCCGGTCCGGCCCCGGGTCACGGCGTACGGTCGGACCATCGGGCCGGCCTCCTCGTCGTACCAGCGGTCGGGCGACGGCACATCAGGTGGTCCGGGCGGGGGCCCGGGTGGGGAGCCGGGCGGGGGCCCGGGCGGGGAGCCGGGTGGCCGCGGGGGCGGCAGGGGTGGCGGTACGGGTGGGCGGCGCGGCGGGTACGGCACCCCGCTCAGTCCCCGGCCGCACTGCGCGGCGGCGTGCGGAGGTGCTCGCCGACGCGGCGGACCAGCCGGGCCATCTCGTAGGCGATCAGGCCGAGATCGGCCCCCGCGCCGGCGAAGACGGCCAGGCAGCTGCCCTCGCCGGCGGCCGCGACGAACAGGAACCCGTGCTCCAACTCGACCATGGTCTGGCGGACTTCGCCCGCCTCGAAGTGCCGCCCGGCGCCCTTGGCGAGGCTGTGGAAGCCGGAGGCGACGGCGGCCAGGTGCTCGCCGTCCTCGCGGCCGATCCCGGCCGAGGTGCCCATCGCCAGGCCGTCGGAGGACAGCATCACCGCGAACCGGGCCTCGGCCACCCGGGCGACCAACTCGTCCAGCAGCCAGTTGAGTTCGCCCACGGGGCGGGTGGTGCCGATCATCGGTGCTCTCCTTCCGGTCCGATCGGGCGGACCGAGGCGGTGGGGCCGGTGGGGGTGCCCGGGTCGGCGGCGACCCGGTGCGGGGCGAGGCCGCGGACCCAGCCCTGCCGGTAGGCGGACATCGCGGCCCGGGCCTGTTCCGGATCGCGGTCGAACGGTGCGGGCCCGCCGCTGCGGGGGCGCGGGCCGGACGGGGTGCCGCGGAGCTGCGGCGCGAGGCTGGCCTGGCGGACCCGCTTGGGCAGTTCGGCGTCCCCGGCGTCCCCTGCGTCCGCGGGCGCTCCGGGCGGTTCGGCGGCCGGGTCCGCCGGGGCCGCCGGGGCCGCGGGCGGTGCGGGGGCCACCGCCGGGCGGGCGGTCCGCCCGGCGGCGGCCCGGAACGGGGTGGGCCGCAGCACCCCGGGTTCGGAGCCCCGCGCGCCGAACGGCAGCGCGGTGGCGGGCGGCCGGACCGGAGCCGTCCCCGGCCGCCCGGCCGGGAGCGGGGTCCGGGCCGGTACGGCGGCCACCGGGCCGGGCCCGCCGGACGTTGCGGTGGACGGCCCGCCGGACGACGCGGTGGCGGCCGGGGCGGCGGGGCGCACCGCCGGTTCCGGCGTCCGGAGCAGGGCGGTGGGCAGCAGCACCACGGCGGTGGTGCCGCCGTACGCGGACGGCCGCAGGGCGACCCTGACCTCGTGGCGCTTGGCGAGCCGGCTGACCACGAAGAGGCCGAGCCGGTCGCTGTCGAACAGGTCGGTCTGCTCGGTGGCGGCGATCCGGCGGTTGGCGTCGGCGAGCGCCTCCGGGCCCATCCCCAGGCCCCGGTCCTCGATCTCCAGGGCGTAGCCGGTGCCGACCGGTTCGCCGTGGATGTGCACCTTGGTGTGCGGCGGCGAGAACCCGGTGGCGTTCTCGACCAGTTCGGCGACCAGGTGGGTGAGGTCGGCGACGGCGGTGCCGGCCAGCGCCACCGGCGGCAGCCGGTGGACCTCGACCCGGGCGTACTCCTCGACCTCGGCGACGGCGGCCCGGACCACGTCCACCAGTGGGACCGGCCGTCGCCAGGCGCGGCCGGGGGCGGCGCCGGAGAGGATGATCAGGCCTTCCGCGTGGCGGCGCATCCGGGTGGTCAGGTGGTCGAGCCGGAACAGGTCGTCCAGTTCGGCCGGGTCCTCGGTCCGGCGCTCCATCGCGTCCAGCAGGGTGAGCTGCCGGTGGACCAGGACCTGGCTGCGCCGGGCGAGGTTGACGAAGACCCCGGAGACCCCGGAGAGCACCTCGGCCCGCTCCACGGCGGCGGTGACGGCGGCCCGCCGGACGGTGCCGAGCGCGCCGTGCACCTGGCCGATCTCGTCGTCCCCGTGCGGGCTCAGCGGGGCCTCGGTCTCCACGTCGATCTCCTCGCCGGCGCGCAGCCGCCGCATGGTGGCCGGGAGTTGGCGGCCGGCCAGTTCCAGGGCGGAGTTCCGCAGGCCGATCAGCTCGGCGACCAGTCCGCGGCCGATCTGCACCGAGATCAGCAGCGAGGCGACCACCGCGCACAGGCCCAGCAGCACGGCGGCACCGGCCGGGGTGAGCAGGCCGACGGTGTACGGGTCGGCGCGTTCCAGGGCGGCGGCGGTGGCCGCGGACTGGACGTCCGCCAGCCGGCGGGCGGTGCTGTCGGCGGCGACCACCCACCGGTCGGGGGCGACCGCGGCGGCCGCCGCCCGGCCGTCGGCGGAGGTGCGGACGGCGTCCTCGAAGCGGACCAGGTCCTGGTGGTCGCCGTCTTGGACGAGCGCCACCAGGGCGGCCCGGTCGGCGGGCCGCAGGTCGCCGGCGGCCGTCTGCTCGAACAGCCGGCGGGCGTAGGCGGCCGCGCCGAACTCGCGGAGCTGGTCGTCGGGGAGGCGGCCGAGGGCCTGGCCGGGCCGCAGCAGCGCGTCCTCGCGGGCGAGCAGTTCGCGGGAGCGGGCGAGTTCCAGCAGCACCCGGGCGTCCGAGCCGCCGGGCCGGTCCGCCTCGGCGGCGACCGCGCCGGTGACCTCCAGCGCGCGGTCCACCGCGGTGCCGTAGGCGCCGTAGGCGTCGGCCCAGGTGACGGTCCTGGCCAGCAGCCTGGTCCGCAGACCGGCGAGGCCGGCGACCGCGGCGGTGAGCGCGTCCACCCGGTCGGCGGTGGCGGCGCCGAGGCCCTCGGCGTCGGCCCGGTTGTAGCCGGGGGCGAGGGCGAGCGGGGCGGCGGCCCGGTCGGTGGCGGCGGCGGTGTCGCGCAGCGTGCTCTCCCGGACCGGGCCGGGGGCGGCCAGCAGTTCCCCGGCGGCGGCCCGTTCGGCCTGCAGCGCGGCCACGGTGGCCTCGACCGGGACGCGCAGCGCGTGGTCCACGGACCGGACGCGGCGCAGTGCGGCCACGTCCTGGGCGGTGGTCACGGTGGCGAAGGACCACAGCGCGATCACCGACACCACCGGGACCATCAGCAGCGCGAGGATCTTCGCGCGGACGGTGCGGGGCCGCAGCGCCGGGCCCGGCGAGGGCCGGGGGACGGCCCGGGCCGGGGCCGGGCGGCCGGTCCGCTCCTCGCGGGCCGGCGGGCCGGCGTGGGCGCCCCGGCGCTGGCCCCCGGTGCCGGGCCGGACGGGGCCGCGCGCCGCGCTCGGGGAGGCCGTCGGCGCGCTGCGGGAGGTGCCGCGGCGTACGCGCATGGGTGGCTGCCTTTCGGGGTGGCGGTGGGTGGGCGGGCTCAGGCGGCGCGGTCGAGTCCGGTGGCGCGCAGGTCCTCGACGGCGAGTTCGCCGGCCTCCCGGTAGGCGGCGCGTTCCTGGGCGCTCGGGGAGAGGGCGACGAACGCGGAGGTGAGGAAGAGGAAGGAGCCGAGGCCGACCGCGAGCGGGAAGATGAACTGCATCGGGGTGGCGCCGTCCAGGGCGGTGCGGGCGGGGTCCAGGTGGGCGTGGACCGCGGCCATGCCGGTGTAGTGCATGCTGCTGACCGCGAGTCCCATCACCAGGGCGGCGCCGCCGGCCGCGGGCAGGGTGCGGATGGTGAGGGTGGCCCAGAGTGCGGCGGTGGCGGCGCCGATCGCGATCACGACGGACAGCGCGACGGTCCCGGGTGCGTAGGAGAGGGTGCCGTGCAGGCGGACGGCGGCCATGCCGAGGTAGTGCATGGCGCTCACGCCGACGCCGGTGACGGTGCCGCCGGCCAGCAGGGCGCGGCCGCGGTGGCGGCCGTGGCCGACCGCGAGGACGCCGAGGCCGACCACCAGGACGGCGACCAGCAGGCTGAGCAGGGTGAGCGGCACGTTGTAGCGCAGTTCGGTGCCGTCCACGGTGAATCCGAACATGGCGACGAAGTGCATCGTCCAGATCCCGGTGCCGATCGCCGCGGCCGCGGTGAGCAGCCAGTTCCGCCGCGAGGGGCCGGTGGCGGCGAGCGCCCGCAGGGTGCAGCGCAGGCCGAGCGCGGCACCGGTGCAGGCCATCAGGTAGGAGAGGGTCGGGGTGAGCCAGCCGACGCTCAGGTGGTCGATCGTTCCCATCGGGGCCTCCGCACGTCGGGTCATATGCCCGGCGCATGTGCGCTTTCGTTCTCGGATGCGCTGGACGCTACCGAGCGTTGAAAGATGCTCACCCGAACATGCGAAAAGCCGCCCGTGCCAAGGGTCGGCTGTGCTCGAATGGTGCCCCCCTGTGGGCGGCGCGCGGGCCCCGCCGTTGTGCGCCCCCGCGTGCGACGGCCGCGCGGAACGGCCGAGGGCGCACGGACAACACGCCCGTACGCCCCGCCCGCGTCACCCCCGCCTGGTCAGGCCTATCCGCACCGGGCCGCCGATCTCCAGCGTGATCCCGTGCGCGAGCCGTATCTCGGTGTCGACCGCCGAGACCTCGAACTCCCGCAGCAGCACCGCCAGTCCGAGCACCGACTCGAGCATCGAGAAGTGCTGGCCGATACAGGCCCGCGGACCGCCGCCGAACGGGAACCACGCGTAGCGGTGCCGGCGCGCCTCCCGTTCGGGGGTGAAACGCTCCGGGTCGAAGCGCTCCGGGTCCTCCCAGTGGTCGGGGTGGCGCTGCGTCACGTACGGGGCGACCAGGACGTCCGCACCGGCCGGGATCGCGACACCGTCCACCACGCAGGCCGCCGCCGCGCGCCGGCCGATCACCGGGGCCGCCGGGTAGAGCCGCATCGCCTCCTTGAGCACCCGGGTCAGGTACGGCAGCGACGCCAGGTCCTCGGCGGTGGGCGGGCGGCCGCCGGCCAGCACCGCGCGCGCCTCGGCCCTGGCCCGCTCCTGCTGCTCGGGGTGGCGGCCCAGCAGGTGCAGCGCGAAGGTGAGCGAGGTGGCGGTGGTCTCGTGGCCGGCCAGCAGGAAGATCAGCACCTGCTCGCGCAGTTCGGTGGCGTCCAGCGCCTCGCCGCCCTCGCCGCGCGCCTCGGCCAGCAGTCCGAGCAGGTCGTCCGAACCGCGCCCGGCGCGGCGGGCGATGATGTCGTCGCAGACCCGGTGGAGCGCCGCCTCGGCGGCCGCCGCCTCCCGGTTGCCCGGGGTCGGCCAGCTGCGCGGGGTGCGCAGCGGGGACAGCGCCCGCCCGCGCACGTGGCGGCCGAGGACCGGGAAGGCCGTGCGCACCACGTCGATGGCGGCCTCGACGTCGGCGCCGAACAGGATCCGGGCGACCGTGCGCAGCGCGAACCGGGACATCTCGTCGGCCGCGTCCACCACCGCGCCGGGCACCCGCGCCCAGCGTTCGGCCAGCAGGGCGGACTCGGCGGCGACCGCCCGGGCGTAGCCGTCCACCCGGCGCCGGGTGAACAGCGGCTGGACCAGCCGCCGCTGGCGCAGGTAGTCGGCGTCCTGGGAGGTGAGCAGCCCGTTGCCGAAGGACTGCCGGATCTCCTGGTAGAAGGCGTTCTCCTTGCGGAAGTTGGCGGCCTGGGTGGCCAGCACCTGCTGGGCGCCCTCCGGGGAGAAGACCATGTGGAACTCGGCCCGCAGCCCGGGCGGTCCGGCCGAGAACCGGACCACGTCGCCGTGGTCGCGCCGGGCGTCGAGGTACGCCCGCAACGGGTCCCGTTTGAGGTCGAGCATCGAGCCGAGGAGCGGGAGACCGGGCGGGCCGGGAGCGCGGGTGGCCGGCATGACACCTCCGAGCTGGAACGGATGTACGTATCCGCACCACGCTAACTGACGGTTCGTCACCGCAGAAGAGCGCGCCCGGCGCCCGCCGGCCGGCCCGGTCACTCGAACTCGGTACCGCCCTTGCGGGTCAGGTACGCACCGCTGACCACCTTGGCGATGGCCCGGCCGCCGAGCAGCGGGCTGTGCCGCTCGGTGACGGGACGGACCACCACGCCCTCGCGCAGGTGCAGGTCGCGCCCGGAGACGGTCTCCCGGCCGTCGGCCAGCGCCAGCACCCGGTCGGCGTCGAACGGGCCGCTCCACAGCCGGGGCACCAACGGCAGTTCCCCGTCCAGCAGTTCGGCGGCGTCCAGCCAGCGCAGCCGGCCGTCGACGACCGCCGAGACGTCGAACACCGCGTACCCGGGCAGCTCGCCGCCGCCGGCCGCACCGTACGCCAGGTCCTGCACCCCGGTGCCGAACACCTCGCCGAAGACGCCCACCCGGTCGGCGCCGAGCCGCTCGGCCAGCCGGGCCGCCGCCTCGGGGACGCCGTGCGCGCGCACCGCCCGCCAGTAGAGGTTGCGCCCGTCCTCCTTGAGCGCCAGGGACTGGGCGCCGATGCCCTTGGAGGACACCTGCACCTCGCCGCTGCCGGCGTGGAAGGTGAGCAGGCAGCAGGTCCCGTGCAGCTTCTCGGTGACCACCACGGGCTCGCCGGGCTCGAAGACGTCCGGGAAGCGCTTGAGGTTCTCGATGTCCACCCAGGGCAGCAGGTCCGGGGCCGGTTCCACGTCGCCGCTCATCGAGGACGGGACCGGCGGCACCCACTTGACGATGCCGAGCAGTTCGGCGAGGTCCGCGCCGGAGTCGAGGGCCTGCGCCAGGTCGTCCTCGGCGACCGCGCGCGGGCGGCAGACGATGCCCTGGGAGAGCTCGCCGCGCAGCCGCACGGCCCGGACCCGGTCGGCGCGGCTGCCGGCCAGCCGGCCGGTCAGGCCGAGCTCCTCGATCAGCGCGGGCGGCAGCACCGCCTGCTCCGGGATGTACACGGCGAGGTCCCCGGTGCGGAAGGCGCCCTTGGCGACGACCGCGCGGTAGAGCCCGACCTGGGCCAGTTCGAGGGCGTCCGCGTTGGGGTGCTCATGGATCGTCAGCCGTTCGGCGGTGACGCGCAGTGTCGACATTCCGGGTACTCCTCCCCGTCCGGGCGCGGCCCTCGGCCGCGCCGTGCGGACACTCTCCCGGGCGGGCCACCGCGGTGGCCAGGGATTTTCGGCTTGCGCTATCGCACATGCGATCATCCGGGGCCGGTGGTCCTGGCCTGTGCGATGAAACAGGGGATTTTTCGGCGGTATTTGCGACAGTATGATCAGCGTTGCCGCCGTACCCCCGCGCCGTACCCCCGGCGCGGCAGAAGGGGAAATCCCATGAGCTCCATCAGACTCCGCGCCGCGCTCGCCGCCGCCTCCGTGCTCGCCCTCGCCGGCGGGCTCACCGCCTGCGGCAGCGACGCCGCCACCCCGGCCGCGACCGCGTCGGCGCCCGCCGGCAGCTCCACCGCCTCCGCCGCCCCCAAGGCGACCGGCGCGCTGACGGTGTTCGCCGCCGCCTCGCTCAAGGAGTCCTTCACCGAGCTCGGCAAGAAGTTCGAGGCCGCCAACCCCGGCGCCAAGGTGACCTTCAACTTCGGCGGCAGCTCCGCCCTCGCCCAGAGCATCAACTCCGGCGCCCCGGCCGATGTGTTCGCCGCCGCGAGCCCGGCCACCATGAAGACCGTCACCGACGCCAAGGGCGCCGAGAGCTCCAAGGTCTTCGTCCGCAACACGCTCGCCATCGCGGTGCCCAAGGGCAACCCCAAGCACATCACCGGCCTGGCGGACCTCACCGGCGTCAAGGTCGCGCTGTGCGCCAAGGAGGTGCCCTGCGGCTCGGCGGCCGTCACCGCGCTCGCCGCGGGCAGCGTCAACCTGACCCCGGTCACCCTGGAGCAGGACGTCAAGGGCGCCCTCACCAAGGTCGAGCTGGGCGAGGTGGACGCCTCCCTCGTGTACAAGACCGATGTGAAGGCCGATGCTGCGAAGATCGACGGCGTGGACTTCCCCGAGGCCGCCAAGGCCGTGAACGACTACCCGATCGCCGCGCTCACCAAGGCCCCCAACGCCTCGGCCGCCGCCGCCTTCGTCGCCTACATCCAGTCCGCCGAGGCCACCCAGGTCCTGACCGCGGCCGGCTTCCAGACCCCGTGACCCTGTCCGGACCCGTGCGCAAGGCAGCACCGGACACCGGCGGAGCGCCGGCGGCCACCCCCCGCCGAAACTCCCACCCCACCCCCCCACCACCGCTGCTGCCCGCGCTGCTCGGCCTGGTGTTCCTGGTCCTGCCGCTGGTGGGGCTGCTGGTCCGGGCGCCGTGGAGTTCGCTGCCCGAGCAGCTGACCAGCACCGAGGTGTGGGAGGCGCTGCGGCTGTCGCTGATCTGCGCCACCTCGGCGACCGTGGTGTCGCTGGTGCTCGGGGTGCCGCTGGCCTGGCTGCTGGCCCGTACCGAGATCCCCGGCCGCCGGGTGATCCGCGCCCTGGTCACCCTGCCGCTGGTGCTGCCACCGGTGGTCGGCGGCGTGGCCCTGCTGCTGGTGCTCGGCCGCAACGGCATCGTCGGCCGCTGGCTCGACTCGGCCTTCGGCATCACGCTGCCGTTCACCACCGCCGGTGTGGTGGTCGCCGAGGCCTTCGTGGCGATGCCGTTCCTGGTGATCAGCGTGGAGGGCGCGCTGCGGGCCGCCGATCCCCGGTACGAGGAGGCGGCCGCCACCCTGGGCGCCTCCCGGCTGACCGCGTTCCGCCGGGTCACCCTGCCGCTGATCGCCCCCGGCATCGGCGCCGGCGCCGTGCTGGCCTGGTCCCGGGCGCTCGGCGAGTTCGGTGCCACCATCACCTTCGCCGGCAACTTCCCCGGCCGGACCCAGACCATGCCGCTGGCCGTCTACCTCGCCATGGAGCGCGACCCGGAGGCCGCCATCGCGCTCAGCCTGGTCCTGCTCGCGGTGTCCGTCGCCGTCCTCGCCGGGCTGCGCGAGCGCTGGCTGTCGACCACCTGATCCGGCCCCCTCCCCCAGGAGCCCGCACCATGACGCCGCCGCCCGCACCCGACGCCCGCCCCGCGCTCGACGCCCGGCTGCGGGTCGACCGCACCGCCTTCCGGCTCGACCTCACGCTGACCGCCTCCCCCGGCGAGACGGTCGCCCTGCTCGGCCCGAACGGCGCCGGCAAGTCCACCGCGCTGCGCGCCCTGGCCGGACTGCTGCCGCTGAGTTCCGGTCACCTCCGGCTGGACGGCGTCACCCTGGAGGAGCCGGCCACCGGACTGCACACCCCCGCGGAGGAACGCCCGGTCGGTGTGGTGTTCCAGGACTACCTGCTGTTCCCGCACCTCAGCGCGCTCGACAACGTCGCCTTCGGGCTGCGCTGCCAGGGCCTGCGCAAGGCCGCCGCCCGGGCCGCGGCGCAGCCGTGGCTGGAGCGGATGGGCCTGGCCGAGCACAGTGCCGCCAAGCCCGGCCGGCTCTCCGGCGGCCAGGCCCAGCGGGTCGCGGTGGCCCGCGCACTGGCGGTCCGCCCCCGGCTGCTGCTGCTGGACGAGCCGCTGGCCGCGCTGGACGCCCGCACCCGGCTGGACGTCCGCTCCCAGCTCCGGCGCCACCTGGCGGAGTTCGAGGCGGTGGCGGTGCTGGTCACGCACGACCCGCTGGACGCGATGGTGCTGGCGGACCGGCTGGTGGTGATCGAGGACGGCCGGCAGGTGCAGTCCGGCACCCCCGCCGAGATCGCCCGCCACCCGCGCACCGACTACATCGCCCGGCTGGTCGGCCTCAACCTCTACCGCGGCACCGCCGCGGGC
Organism: Kitasatospora sp. NEAU-CNBT7; assembly: GCF_057220535.1. NCBI lineage: Bacteria > Bacillati > Actinomycetota > Actinomycetes > Kitasatosporales > Streptomycetaceae > Kitasatospora > Kitasatospora sp. NEAU-CNBT7. Next base: position 116,435 of record NZ_JBXQQB010000004.1, read on the forward strand.
CGCACCGTCACGCTGCCCGACGGCGGCCCGGAACTGGTCACCACCGAGGAGCTCACCGGCGAGGCCTTCGTCGCCTTCCCGCCCGCCGCGGTCACCCTGCACCGGGAGCGGCCCGACTCCAGCGCCCGCAACGTCTGGCCCGCCACCGTGGACGGCCTCGACCTGCACGGCGACCAGGTCCGGGTCGACCTCTCGGGCGCGCTGCCGATGGCCGCCGACCTCACCCCGGCCGCGGTCGCCGACCTCGACCTCGCCCCGGGCTCCGCGGTCTGGGCCGCCGTCAAGGCCGCCCAGACCCGCGCCTACCCGGCCTGATCCCCGGCCCGGTCCCCGGCCGGGTCGGCGTACGGGGCGTCCAGCACCGCCAGCAGGCCCGGGTGGATCAGTGCGCCCGGCAGCCGCGGGTGCGGGGCGAGGATCCGGGCGGCCCGCAGCGCGGCCAGCGCCGGCGCCGGATCGTCCGGGATCCGGCCGCGCAGCCATTCGGCCGACAGCGCCGGGGCGTAGCGCAGCTGCCCGAGCACGGCGAGCGCCGCCGGATCACCCGCCACCCGCTCCTCGGCCGCGCCGAGCAACTCCCGGAAGGCGGCGATGGTCGCGCACCGGTGCCGGGCGGTCTGCGTCACGGCGCGGGCGAACAGCTCGCCCCAGCGGGCCCAGTCACCGTCCGCCGCCGCGACGATCGCCTCGTCCTGCGCCGCGTGGTGGACCTGCGCCCAGCCGTCCAGGTCGAGCAGCAGGCCGGGCAGCAGGCCGGTGCCCACCAGGTCGCACTGGGCGACCAGCCGGGCGATCCGGCCGTTGCCGTCGGGGAACGGGTGGACGGTGAAGAGCCGCAGCATGCCGAACGCGGCGGCGTCCAGCGCCGGGGAGGCACCGGCGACCGCCCACCGGTACCAGCGTTCCAGCTGGCCGTGCAGCGCCCGGCCGGGCGCCACCGCGATCACGAACCGGCTCCCGTCCGGCCAGCTGACCCGGGCGGTGGTGCGCCGGAACCCGCCCGGGCCCGGGATGTCCGGGTCGGCCGCCACCAGCAGGCGGTGCAGCTCGGCGAGCGCGTCCGGGGTGAAGCACGGCCGGCGCCCGGGGCGTTCCAGCAGCTCCGCGCGGACCGAGCCGACCGCCAACCGCCCGGCCGCGACGCGCTGTTCGGCGGCCGAGGCGAGCTGCCCGGCCAGCCGGGCCGGGTCGGTGCCGGCCACCAGGGCGTGGTGCAGCCGCGCCCGCGGCCGCGGGCGGTGGAACAGGTCCGGGTCACCGAGATACCCGGCGGCGGCCCGCAACCCGGCCAGCGCGGCCAGCGCCTGCTCGCGCGCCGCGGCGGGCACGGCCTCGGCGCCCGGGGGCGGCACGACGGGCCGGACCCGTCGTGCCGCCCCGGGCGGTGCTGAGGTCATCAGCACGCGTGGTCGGTGACCACACCGGTCGGCGCGGTCACGTTGACGTAGTCGACGTGCTGGTGGCCCAGGAAGTCGTACGTGGTGATCTGGTACACGTTGGTCTGGATCTCGACGAACACCCCCAGGCTCTGGCCCGGGTTGAGCGTGGCGTCCAGGGTGTGCGTGCGGGTCACCGAGGTGTTGACCTCGGCGCCGAGCGAGGCCTTCAGCGCCGTGAGCGCCTCCGAGGAGATGCTGGCCGTGACCTTGAACGAGGTGTTGTACTGCACCGACGTGGACAGCCGCTCGGGGATGGTGTTGGTGTTGCGCCGGCAGAACTCCTGGTCCTCCCAGGTCTGGCCCTTGCTGTAGACGACCGCCGTCGCCCCGCTGCCGCCGCCGCCCCCGGGGAAGATGACGCCGGGGCCGGGGCCCTCGGGCTGCGGGTGGCCGATGACCACGATCGTGTCGTCCGGGTCGGTGTTGTCCCACGGGTCGCAGGACGTGTAGCAGTCGCTGGCGAAGGCCGCCTGCGGCAGGGCGATCGCCGGGACGGCGGTGAGCACGGTGACCCCGAGGGCGACGGCGCCGAAGGCCTTCCTGAGCTGCATGGGTGACTCCACGGTAGAGGTGCGAGGGTGCGGGGGTCGCGGCCCGGGGGCCGCCCCGCCGCGGACGAGTCTCGCCGCGGCTCCGCTCCCCCGACATCCGTAGACCTACGCAACCGGACTACCGAACTCCGGGCCGTACCCGCCGGCGTGGGCGCCCGGCGCCGTGCGGATGCGGACGCGGGAGCGGCCCGCGCCGTCGGCCCGCGCCGTCAGCCCGCGCCGGACGGGCGGTGCAGGAGCCGCGCCAGGGCGAGCCGGGAGCCGACACCGAGCTTGCGGTAGGCGCTCCCGAGGTGGGTGTCGACCGTCCGCGGGCTGAGCACCAGCCGCTCGGCGATCAGCCGGCTGGGGAGCCCGGCCGCGGCGAGTTCGGCCACCTCGCGTTCGCGCGCGCTCAACCCGGCGACCGGGCTCGGGGCGGACGAGCCGGGCGGCCCGGCCGCGACCAGTGCCGCACGCATCCTGGCCCCGTCCTCGCACAGCCGCAGCGCCCCGCACCGCCGCGCCCCCTCGATCGCCTCGTCGAGCTGGCCGAGCGCCGCCGCGGGGCCGTGTGCCCGGGCCGCCGCCGGGGTGGCCGCGAGTACCGTCCAGGCGTGCAGGACCGGCATCCGCAGCGTGCGGAACGCGCCCGCCGCCGCGGTCGCCAGCTCCGCCGAGCGCCCGTGGTCGCCCTCGGCCGCCGCGAGCGCGGCGCCCGCGCGGTCGGCCTGGGCCTGCTGGAAGGCCGGCCGGCCCAGCCCGCCGGCGGCGGCGTCGGCGGCGCGGGCGCTGCGCCGGGCGAGACCCAGGTCACCGCTGTGCACCGCCGCCGTCGTCATCAGCGCCAACAGCGAAGGGCGGGAGGCCGGTTGGAGCGGTGCGAGGTCCTCGCCGCCGCCCTCCAGCAGGGTGCGCAGGCAGTCCTGCGGGTCGCCGCCGACCAGCCGGGCCAGGGCCAGCAGTCCGAGCGCGGAGCCGCCCCACCAGCCGGTGCCGGGCACGGTGTGCCGCAGGCCCCGCTCGGCCAGGGCGACGGCCTCCGGGGTACGGCGCGCGGGCAGCGTCCAGAGCAGCGCGGAGGCGCGCATCGCCATCGCCAGCCCGACGGCGTCGGGGGCGCCGAGCTCGGTGCCGAGCCGCTCCGCCTCCCGGGCGTGCCGCTGCGCCAGGTCGAGCCGGCCGGCCCAGTTCTCCAGCGTGGACAGGCCGATGAGGTGGTTGACCGCCACGTGTTTGTGCGCGCCGCCGCCCGCGACGGCGAGGCCGCGGCTGAGGTGGCGGTGGGCGTCGGTGAAGCGCTCCAGGTAGAGCTCGGCGCAGCCGAGCAGGGCCAGCACCTCGGGGGCGCGGCCCGCCACCGTGTCGGGCCGGGCGTCGACCAGGTGCCCGCAGCGGACGACCTCGGGCCCGACCCGGGCGAGGTCGCCGGCGTAGCTGTCGCAGAAGGCGGCCAGGACGCGCAGCGCCGTCCGGTCGTCGGGGTCGGACCCGAGGTCGTCCGCTGCGGCAGCGGCGGCCTCGTGGGCGAGGGTGCGGACCTCGGCCGCGGTGCCGCGCAAGGCGTGCACCAGGCCGTGGTCGAAGACCAGTTGGACGGTGTCGGCGGGCAGTGGGGCGGGCAGCGGCCGGGGCAGGGTGTCGATGACGGTCCGGGCCATCGCGTCGGCCTCGGCGTAGCGTCCGAGCAGGCGCTCCACCTCGACGCAGACGGCCAGGGCCGCGGTGCGGCGCGGTTCGGGCAGGCCGCCGGGCGTGCGCAGGAGTTCGTGGGCGAGGGTGCGGGCCTGCTCCAGGCGGCCGGCGGCGGTGAGCGCCCGGCAGCGTTCCAGGCCGAGCGCCACCCGGGGTTCGGCGCCGGGACCGGCGGCCGGCAGGGCGGCGAGCGCGGCGCCGAGCCAGCGGGCCGCGGTGGCGGGCGCCGAGGCGTAGACCTCGGCGGCGCCTTCGGCGAGCACGGTGACCAGGTCGGGCCGGTCACCGCCGAGCAGGGCGTGCTCGGCGTGCCGGGCCCGGGCGGCGGCGCCGGCGTGCCGGGCCTCCAGCAGGGCGAGGGCCCGGCGGTGGGCGTGCAGCCGCGCACCGGGGGCGATCCGGTGGTGCACCAGGTGGCCGAGGACGGGGTGACGGAAGCTCAGGTCGCCCGCCGGGCCGCCGGGCCTGAGCAGGTCCGCGCGGGTGAGCTCGGCGACCGCCTCGGCGGTGCGGTCCGGATGGTGCCCGGCCACCTGGGCGAGCTCACCGAGCAGAAACGTTTCGCCGAGGACGGCGGCGGCCGCCAGCACCTCCGTCGCCACCACCGAGAGCGCGTCGAACTCGGCGATCAGCGGCGCCGCGGCGCGCAGCAACGGGCCCGCGGCCCCCGCCGCCCGTTCGGGCCACAGCTCGGGGTCGGCCCCGGCGGCCAGCAGGACGCGCAGGATCCGCGGGTTGCCCGCGGCGGCGGCGCGCAGCCGTTCGGCCTGGTCGGCCCCGCGGGCCGCGCGCCCGTCGGCGGCGGCCTCGGCGAGGACGGCGGCGACGGCGGCGGCATCCAGCGGCGCCGGCTCGATCCGGTGCAGGGTGCCCGCCTGCTGGGCCTCGTCGAACGCGGCGAGCAGGGCGGGCGGGGCCTGCCGCGGACGGTGCGCCAGCGCCAGCAGGTACGGCGGCCGCTCACCGACCAGCCGCTCGGCCAGCCGGACCGAGGCGGGGTCGCCGTGGTGGAGGTCGTCCAGGATCAGGACCGCCCCGGGGCCGCACCCCCCGTCCGGCGAGCGCAGCGCCCGCAGCAGGTCGCGGTCGGCGGCGGTGTCCCAGGACGGCCCGCCGGGCCCGGGCGCTCCGGCGTCGTCCCAGGCGTCGCGGAACAGCTGGTACGGCTTCGCGTCCTCGGGGCGGGCCCGGGCTCGCAGCACGGCGGCGCCGCGGTCGGCCGCCAGCCGGGCGAGCCGGTTCAGCAGGGCGGTCTTGCCGATGCCGGGATCGCCCGCGATCTCCAGTACCGCGCCGCGACCCGCACCGAGCTGCTCCACCGCCCGTGCGAGCACGGCGAGTTCGTCCTGCCGTCCGGGTAATGCCGAAGCAGCCGACACGGCCGCCCCCTCTCCGCCGCCCTCCGGGACCACCTGCGGGGATGCTAGCGATCTTCACAAGAGCTTGACAAGGCTCGCCCGTCGGTCGCGGCGCCCCGGCCGGGCCCACCGGGTCGCGCCCGGCGCGCTAGGCCGTGTCTGACAATTCCCGCCGGGCGCCCGACGCCGTGCATCCCGCCTGGACGCACCGACGAAGCGCCCAAGTACGACCCAGTACGAGGGCGCTCCGCCGGCACGCCCAGCCGGGCGCCCAGCGCCGCGCGCTGATCCGACGCGAATTGTCAGACACGGCCTAGGCTGGCGGGCATGCCGCAGACCGTTCTGCCACCTCCCGCCGCCTGAGCGGGCGGCCAGGCCACTGAGGACCACTCCCGGGTGATCACGCCCCGGGCCGGTCGGTGCTGCCCGCGTACGGGACCCCAGCAACCGACCCCTTTCGTCTTCGGTGGGAGAACCACACCATGTCGGCTTCCCGTGCCCTGCCCGTCGGGCGGGCCCTGCTCTACCTCGTGCTGTCCGCGACCGCCTGGGGGACCGCCGGCGCGGCCGCCGCGCTGCTCTACGGCCACAGCGGCCTCGGCCCGATGGCCCTGACCTTCTGGCGCTCGGCGGGCGGGGTGGCCCTGCTGCTCGCCGTCCGCCGGTCCGCCGGCCGGCCGGTGCCGGCGGGCCGCCCTGCCCGCGTCCCCCGCCCCGCGCGGCTCACCCGGATCCTGGTGAACGGTCTAGGGCTGACCCTGTTCCAGGCCGCGTACTTCCTCGCCGTCCAGCGGACCGGGCTGGCGGTCGCCACCGTCGTCACGCTGGGCGCGGCACCCGTCATGATCGCCTCCGGGGCCCGGCTGACCATGGGTGAGCGGCTCGGCGGCAGCGGGCTGCTGGCCGTCGGCGGCGCGCTCGGCGGGCTGGCGGTGCTGGTCCTCGGGGACGGCGGCAGCGGCCGGGCCGACCTGACGGGCATCGGCTGGGCCCTGCTGTCGGCCGCCGGGTACGCGTGCATCACGCTGTACACCCGGCGGCTCGGGCGCAGCGGCGGCGGTGACGGCCCGTACGCGACCACGCTGTGGTCGTTCACCGTCTGCGCCGTGTGCATGCTGCCGTTCGCGGCGGCGGAGGGCCTGTGGCCGGACCCGGCCGGGCTCGGCCGCACGCTCGCGCTGCTGGCCTACCTCGCGGCGGTGCCGACGGCGCTCGCGTACGGGCTGTACTTCGCGGGGGCGGCCGTGGTGCGGGCCACCACCGCCTCGGTGGTGGCCCTGATCGAGCCGGTCAGCGCGACCGTGATCGCGGTGCTGCTGCTCGGCGAGCGGCTCACCGCGGCGACGGCCGCCGGGACCGGCGTGCTGCTGGTGTCGGTCGCCGGGCTGGCGCTGGCCGAGGCCAGGCCGGCGCGCCGGGCCCGGCCGGCCTGACCGGCCGCCCCGTACGGCAGCCGTACGGTCAGCCCTCCCGCAGGGCCGGGTGGTCCGCGACGACGGTGCAGCTGCCGGGGGCGATCTCGGTGAAGCCGGCGTCGCGGACCAGCGGCAGGCCGCTCGCCGTGAGCTCCGCCCAGGCCGCCGGGGTGGCCGTCCGCACGGCCAGCGCGAAGCCCGACTCCGCCCACTCCTTGCGCTGCCCGCCGTCCAGCCGCCACCAGGCGAGCTGGGCGGCGTGGCCGGTCTGCGCCATGGTCTTGCCCGCGCTCATCTCCAGCTCGGGGTTGAGCCACAGCACGGGGGTGCCGGGCTGCGGCTCGGCGGGCTCGCCGGCCTCCTCCAGGTCGGTGCCGGAGACCTGCAGCTTGGCCAGCTCCTTCGGCCAGCCGTCCAGCGGCACCGGCGGGAACACCCGGACCTCGGCGGTGGCGCCGGTGACGGTGATGCCGGGCAGGTCACCGGCCTTGCGCCACTCGCCGCCGCGGGCCCGGCGGACCACCTTGCGGATCCGGGCGTCCTCCCAGGCCGCGACCCGCTCGGACCACTCGCCGTCGGCGCCGGTCACCCGCGGGTCGGCGAGCAGGGTGAGCACCGCCCGCGCGGAGGTCTCCAGGGCGTCGGTCCTGGCGGGCGGGTCGGTCCGCTCCAGGCGGACCACCAGCGGGAGCACGAACTGCTCCCTGCCGTCCCGGTCGGCGGGCTCGTCGGGGGTGCCGGGTGCGTCGAAAGGTGAACTCACCCGACCAAGAATGCCAGGGGTCAGCGGCGGTGGCCGCGCCCGGGGTCGCGCTCCTCGGCGTCCTCGTAGGACAGGAACCAGCCCTCCGGGTGGGTCGCGGCCAGCAGCTGCTCGGTGCGCTGGAGGGCGTCGAGCTCGGCATCGCCGTCGTCCGGGCCGAACACGCCGAACAGTTCGTCCGCGCAGCCGTCCCAGTCGTAGTCGTACAGGTCGGCGGGCAGGTCGCCCATCATGTCCGCGACGGACTCCGGCTGGGCGCCGAGCAGGGCCCGGGCGTCGGCCAGGGCCATCCGCAGCGCCAGCTCCTCGGCCAGGCACCGGGGCAGCGGCCACTCGCCGAGTGCGAGGTCGTCGGCCAGGTCGTCGAAGGTCCGGGCGAGCGTGCGGCGCCAGGCCCGGTGCAGGTTCCAGGTGCGCTGCGGCAGCCGGGAGAAGACCGCCCAGTCGCTCTCGTCGGCGTCGGTGACCGGCTCGTCGAGGTGCTCGTCCAGGTCGTCGTAGGCGGCGTCGGCGAGGCCGATCAGCTGGGTGTGCAGGAGGCAGGCGGTGCGCGGGGTGAGGGTCCAGTCGCCGCCGTCGCCGTCGTCGGTCTCGAGCGGGAACAGCTCGGCGAAGTCCGGCGCGAAGTCGTCGGTGATGCTGATCTCCAGCGTCCCGCCGAGCGCCTCGATGCCGGGGATCGCCGCGACCAGCCGGTCCGGGTGGAGCAGGGCGCCCAGCGCGGCGTTCGGGTCCTCGGAGACCTCGCGCAGCAGCTCGGCGCGCTGCCCGTCCGGGTCGATCCCGGTGAAGTCCAGCTCCCCGACGGCGGCCTGCGCGGCGGCGCGCAGGGCCGGCCAGTCGGTGATCCGGATGCCGAGCACCACCGTCGCCTCGATGTCCTGCGCGCCGGACTCCTCCGCCGCGCCCGGCCCCTGCGGATGATCGCTTCGCTCGCCCATGCGCCTACAGTACGGCCCCCGGGGGCCCCGGATCACCGGTGCGTACCGGGTTCTTCGGGCGGCCGTCCGCCGCCGTGGCGCGGTGGGCCGTCCGGCGCGTCAGCGGGGAGATGCGGCGTTCATCGGCAAGGGTGGTGCGATGAGCAATCTTGACGACTACGGCGGCGGGCAGCGCCCGTCCGACAACGTGCTGGTGGTCACCACCAACGACGTGCCCGGGTACCGCGTCGAGCGGATCATCGGCGAGGTGTTCGGCCTGACGGTGCGCAGCCGGCACCTCGGCTCGCAGATCGGCGCGGGCCTGAAGTCCCTGGTGGGCGGCGAGCTGAAGGGGCTGACCAAGACCCTGGTGGAGAGCCGGAACCAGGCGATGGAGCGGCTGATCGAGCAGACCGCCGCGCGCGGCGGCAACGCGGTCCTGATGATGCGCTTCGACGTCACCGAGGCCGCCGACCTGGGGACCGAGATCTGCGCCTACGGCACCGCCGCGGTGATCTCCCCGCTGGGCTGACGGGCCGCCGGGCCCCGGGGCCGGGTACCGCCGCGCCGGCGGTGCCCGGCCCCGGCCCGCGCCCGGGCCGGGTCGCCCCGCCGCCCGGGCGTAAGCGCGCCCATAATGCGGACCATGTCACCTCACCGCACCCCCGCCCGTACGGTCCGCGCGGCCGCCGCCGGACCGGCGGCGGTCCTGCTCGCGCTGCTGACGGGCTGCGGCTCCGGGGCCGCCCCGGCGCCCGAGCCGGCCCCGGCCGCGATCGGTTCGCTCTCGGTCCGGAGTCCGCGCTCGCACCTGGAGCTGACCGACGCGGTCCTGCACCGGTCGCCGTCCGGCGGGGCCGAACTGACCGTGACCATCCGCAACGAGGGTTCGACGCCCGAGCACCTCAGCCAGGTCAGCACGGCGGCGGACGGGCGGGCGACGCTCCGGGGCAGCACCGGACCGGAGAACGCGCTCAGCCCGGCCGGCGTGCTGATCCGGCCCGGCGAGAGCGCGGTCTTCGGCGGCGACGGCCCCGGGATCGCCTTCCCCGCCCCCGCTCCCGCCGGATCGGCCGCCGCCACCCCCGCCGGGTCGGCCGAACCGGCCGTCGACACCGTCCTGATCTTCGGGGTGGCCGGTCTGGTGCACCTGCGGGCGGCGGCCGGCTGAGCGGGAACACGCCGAACCGCCCCTATGTTTCACCACCGTGACTGTTTACGGTGCAACCAGTGAGCGGGCGGCGGCCGAAGCGCCGACCGAGGTCGACGTCGTGGTGGTCGGCGCCGGACAGGCCGGGCTGTCGGCCGCCTACCACCTGCGCCGCCGCGGCTTCGAGCCGTACCGCGGCTTCGTGGTGCTGGACGCCGACCCCGCGCCCGGCGGCGCCTGGGCGCACCGCTCGCCCTCGCTGCGGATGGCCACCGTGCACGGCTTCCACGACCTGCCGGACTTCGAGCTGCCCGCGCCCGACCCGGCGGCGCCCGCCCGCGAGGTGGTGCCCGGCTACTTCGCCGCGTACGAGGCGCAGCACGCGCTGCCGGTGGTCCGCCCGGTGCGGGTCGGCGCGGTCCGCCCGGCCGCGGACGGGCGGCTGCTGGTCGAGTCGGACGCCGGCCGGTGGTCGGCGCGGGCCCTGGTCAACGCGACCGGTACCTGGACCAGGCCGTTCCTTCCGCACTACCCGGGACACTTCGCCGGACGGCAGCTGCACTACGCCGAGTACCGGGGGCCGGAGTCCTTCGCCGGGCAGCGGGTGGCGGTGGTCGGCGGCGGCGCCTCCGCGATCCAGGTGCTGTCGGAGGTGGCCGAGGTGGCCGGGACGCTCTGGGTGACCCGCCGTCCGCCGGTGTACCACGAGGGGCCGTTCACGCCGGAGTTCGGGCGCGCGGTGGTGGCGCAGGTCGAGGAGCGGGTGCGGCTCGGGTTGCCGGTCCGCAGCGTGGTCAGCGTGACCGGGCTCGGCCCGTCCGTCGCGTACCGGCGCGCGCAGGAGCTCGGGGCGCTGGAGCGCCGGCCGATGTTCGACCGGCTGACCGAGCACGGGGTCGCCTGGGGCGGGCACGAGGAGCGGGTGGACGCGATCGTCTGGGCCACCGGCTTCCGTCCCGAGGTGAAGCACCTGGCGCCGCTGGGGCTGCGCGGCCCGGGCGGCGGCGGCATCCGGATGGAGGGCACCCGGGCCGCCGCCGACCCGCGGATCCACCTGGTCGGGTACGGGCCGTCGGCCAGCACGGTCGGCGCCAACCGGGCCGGCCGGGCGGCGGTCAACGAGATCGTGAAGCTGCTCGGCGAGCCCGCCCTCGCGGTGCGCTGACCGGGCCGGTCAGGCCCGCAGGTTGCCGAACGCCGTGCTGACGAACGCCGCCAGCTTCGTGCGCACGGTGTCGTCGACGGCGGGGTCGGGCACCCCGTCGTAGTTCACCAGGAGGGTCGCGGTGATCTCCAGATTGCTGTCGCGCGCGACCAGTTGGTGGATCGGCCCGTCGTCGGACCCGGCGGTGTTCCGGAACCGGAACGCCTCCCGCCCGACGCCCTTGACCTCGTCGACCTTGCCGCCGATGGCGTGCTGGGGCTGGTTCTCGGTCCGGTCGAAGGTGAAGGTCTTCCTGGCGAGCGCGACGTCCGGGAGGTAGATCACCTCGACGGTGACCAGGCCGCCGTCGACGCCGTCCCGGCCGTCGAAGTACGACTGGCTGCAGGACGCGGCCGGTGCGCCGCCCGCGCTCCGGGAGGAGGGTTCGGCACCGCGGTGGCGCTCACCCATCGGATCCGTCAGCTCGCCGAACGGCAGATCGTCGCAGATGTCGGTCTTCGCGGTGAAGTCCCCGGGCCCGTCCTTCTCCGGCGCCGGGTCCGATCCGCAGGCGACGGCCAGCAGCACCGACATCAGCGCCAGCGCACGGTACGGCAGAGAGTTTCGCATCCGTTCTCCCCCCAGGGTCGGGACGGTCTGCGTTCACTCAACCACACTGCGCTTCATCTCAGTTGACGAATGCTCAGTTTCATCCGCGGAGGACGGCCGGGGAGTCGCGCGGCCCGGCCGGGATCAGCGGTCGTAGTCGACCGTGACCTTGTCGGAGACCGGGCGGGCCTGGCAGGTCAGCACGTAGCCGGCCGCCAACTCCTTCTCCTCCAGCGCGAAGTTGCGCCGCAGATCGACCTCGCCCTCCACCACCAGCGCCCGGCAGGTGCCGCACACCCCGCCCTTGCAGGCGAACGGCAGATCGGGCCGGGACCGCTGGGCGCCGTCCAGCAGCGAACGGTCCCGGGGCAGCGCCAGGGTGGACGCCCGCCCGTCGAGCACCAGCGTCACCTCGCTCAACTCCCCGTCCGGGACCGCCTCGACGCGCTCGGTGACCGGCTCGTCCTCCGCGTGGAACAGCTCCTGGTGCACCCGCTCGGCGGGCACCCCGAGCCCGGTCAGCAGCTCCTTGGTCCCGAGCACCATCCCGTACGGTCCGCAGAGCCAGAAGTGGCCCACGGCCTCGAGCTGCACCAGGGCGGCGAGCAGCGCGCCGACCCGCTCGGCGTCGAGCCGCCCGCTGAGCAGCTCGGCGTCCCGGGTCTCCCGGGACAGCACGTGCAGCAGCTGGAACCGGCCGAGGTGGCGGTCCTTCAGGTCGGCCAGCTCGTCGGCGAACATCACGGTGTCGCTGCGGCGGTTGCCGTACAGCAGGGTGACCTTGGACTCCGGGTGCGCGGCGAGCACGGAACCGGCGATGGAGAGCATCGGGGTGATCCCGGAACCGGCCGCGATCAGGACGTGCTCCGCGGGCTCCGCCAGGTCCGGTCCGAACAGCCCGCTGGGCGGCATGACCTCGACCCGCTCGCCGACCCGGGCCTCGCGCACCAGCCAGCGCGAGAACAGGCCGCCGGGCACCTCGCGCACCGCGATCCGCAGCGGGCCGCCCACCGCGGAGCAGAGCGAGTAGGAACGGCGTTCGTCGGCGCCGTCCACGATCCGGCGCAGGGTGAGGGTCTGCCCCGGGCGGAACGCGAAGTCCTCGGCGAGCGCGTCCGGCACCTCGAAGGTGACCGCGACCGCGTCCTCGCAGAGCGGCTCCAGGGCCGCGATCCGCAGCTCGTGGAACGTCGGTCGGCGGACGGCCATTCAGATCTCCTTGATCCGGTCGAAGGGCTCCCGGCAGGACCGGCAGCGCCAGAGCGCCTTGCAAGCGGTGGAGCCGAAGCGGGACAGCTCCTCGGTGTCGTCGCTGCCGCAGTTCGGGCAGTGCACCAGGTGCCGGGTCGGGCCGAGCCGCAGCAGGCCCGGACCGGCGGTACGGGCGCCGGTGTGCGGCGGGGCGATCCCCGCCTCGGCCAGCTTGCGGCGCCCGGCCTCGGTGATCAGGTCGGTGGACCACGGCGGGTCGAGCCGCAGCCGGACCCGGACCTCGGCGAACCCCGCGGCGTGCAGCCGGCCGGACACGTCCGCGGCCATCTCGGCGACCGCCGGGCAGCCGGAGTAGGTCGGGGTGATCCAGGCGGTGACCGCGTCACCGTCCTGGTCGACCTCGGCCAGGATGCCCAGGTCGGCAAGGGTGAGCATGGGCAGCTCGGGGTCGGGGACGGCGGCCGCCACCTCCCAGGCGCTGACCCCGGTGGTCACCACGTCGCCCCCGGGTGGGCCCGGGCCAGCACCTGGAACTCGGCCAGCAGCGGGCCCAGCGCCTCGGTGTGCACGCCGTCCCGCCCGGCCCGGCCGCCGACCCGCGCCAGCGGCGGGGTGGTGGGCACGGTCAGACAGGCCTCGCCGATCACGGCGGCCAGCTCCGCCAGCACGCCCTCGCGCAGCTCCGCCGGGTCCACACCGAGCCGCAGCTCCACGGCGTGCGGGGTGAACAGCTCCTCCAGCAGCGGCCAGACGGCGTCCAGCCCGGCCTGCATCCGGGCCGCCGAGTGGGCGGTGCCGTCACCGAGGCGCAGGGTCCAGGAGACCGCGTACTCGTGGTGGTAGGCCAGTTCCTTGGCGCCACGGGCCGCGATGGCCGCCAGCACCGGGTCCGGATGGGTGCTCAGCCGCAGGTAGAGCGCGTGCCGGGCGGTGGAGAACAGCAGCAGCCGGGCGATCGAGAACGCGAAGTCCCCGTTCGGCGCCTCGACCAGCCGGACGTTGCGGAACTCGTGCTCCTCGCGCCAGTAGGCCAGGTCGTCCTCGCTGCGGCCGCTGCCGTCGGCCTGGCCGGCCCGGGTCAGCAGGTGGCGGGCCTGGCCGAGCAGGTCGAGGCCGAGGTTGGCGAGCGCCACCTCCTCCTCCAGCTCGGGGGCGCGGGTGCACCACTCGATCAGCCGCTGGGCGAGGACCAGCGCGTCGTCGCCCAGCATCAGGCAGTACGCGGCGAGGTCGGCGCCGTCCACGCCGGGCGGCACCGAGGTGTCCACGCCGAGCAGCGGGTCGGCGAAGCCGGTGCCGTACGCCCAGCGGGCCTCGCCCTCCGGGTCGGCGCTCGCCTCGGAGAGGTGCAGGTAGACGTGGTCGTCGGTCATGGTCTGCGGTCCCCCGTCAGATGTGCGGGACATCCTCGGGGATGTCGTAGAAGGTCGGGTGGCGGTAGACCTTGTCGCCGCTGGGGGCGAAGAAGGGGTCCTGCTCGTCCGGGGTGGAGGCGGTGATCGCGTCGGAGCGGACCACCCAGAGGCTGACCCCCTCGTTGCGGCGGGTGTAGAGGTCGCGGGCGTTCAGCAGCGCCATCCGGTCGTCCGGCGCGTGCAGCGAACCGACGTGCACGTGGTTCAGGCCGCGCCGGGGGCGCACGAACACCTCGTAGAGCGGCCAGCCGGCCCTGGTCTCAGTCACGATCGGCTCCACGCTCGGCTCTCCGCTTCTGTGCGTACGCCAGGGCCGCCTCGCGGACCCAGGCCCCGTCCTCGTGGGCGGCCCGGCGGCGCTCGACGCGCTGCTCGTTGCACGGGCCCTGCCCCTTGATCACCTGCTTCAGCTCGGACCAGTCCGGCTCACCGAAGTCCCAGCTGCCGCGCCCCTCGTTCCAGCTCAGCGCCGGGTCGGGCAGGGTCACCCCGAGGTGCTCGGCCTGCGGGACGGTCATGTCGACGAACCGCTGCCGCAGGTCGTCGTTGCTGTGCCGCTTGATCCGCCAGGCCATCGACTGCGCGCTGTTCGGCGAGTCGCCGTCCGGCGGGCCGAACATCATCAGCGACGGCCACCACCAGCGGTCCACCGCGTCCTGCACCATCCGGCGCTGCGCCTCGGTGCCGCGCATCAGCGTCATCAGCAGCTCGTAGCCCTGCCGCTGGTGGAAGGACTCCTCCTTGCAGATGCGCACCATGGCCCGGGCGTACGGCCCGTAGCTGCACCGGCACAGCGGGACCTGGTTGCAGATCGCCGCGCCGTCCACCAGCCAGCCGATCACGCCGACGTCGGCGAAGGTCAGGGTGGGGTAGTTGAAGATCGAGGAGTACTTCTGCCGGCCCGAGATCAGCTTCTCGGTCAGCTCGGAGCGGTCGATCCCCAGCGTCTCCGCGGCCGCGTACAGGTAGAGGCCGTGCCCGGCCTCGTCCTGCGCCTTGGCCAGCAGGATCGCCTTGCGGCGCAGCGAAGGGGCCCGGGTGAGCCAGTTCCCCTCCGGCTGCATGCCGATGATCTCCGAGTGGGCGTGCTGCGCGATCTGCCGGATCAGCGTCGCCCGGTAGGCGTCCGGCATCCAGTCCCGGGGCTCGATCCGCTGCTCGGCGGCGATCACCTCGTCGAAATGCGCTTCCAGACCCGGCTCGGCCAGGCCCGTCGCCTCTGTCGCCGTCAATGCACCCACCTCCCGACTGACCGTTCGGTCGGTTCCATTGTGTACGCCGGTGGCACCCCGTGACAAGGCGCCCGGCCGGGGTGCTCGGCGGGGGTGCTCGGCGGGGTGTTCGGCGGGGGTGCTCGGCGGGGTGTTCGGCGGGGACGTTGGGGGCGGCGGGTGCGGCACCCCGCCGGCCCGGGAGCACGGGCTGCCCGGGCCGGGGAGGGACGCCGTACGGGGTCGGAACGGTCGGTGGACCCGGCCGGTCGGAGCCGGCCGGGTCGGACCCGGCCGGTCAGACCCGGTCGCGCAGGCGTGGCAGCGGAACGGCCAGCAGGGTCGTCAACAGGGCGATCCGGGGAGCCACCTGATCGGTGCGGATGTGCTCGTGCCGGGCGTGCGCACCGGCACCGACCCCGCCGAGACCGTCCAGGGTGGGCAGCCCGCGCGCGCCGGCCGCATTGGTGTCGCCGGCGCCGCCCGCCGGGGCACCGTCCACCTGCTGGCCGAGGGCGGCGGCCAGCGACCGCACGTGCCGCAGCAGCAGGTTCCCGGACCGCTCCGGCCAGGCCGGCCGGCTGGAGATCACCTCGGCCCGGACCCGGGCCCCGGGCCGCAGCGCGGTCAGGTGCTGCAGGGTGTCGAGGGTGCTGCGCTGCGCCTCCGCGGTGGCGAACCGCAGTCCGAGCTCGGCCTCGGCCCGCCCGGCCACCACGTTGGCACGGGTACCGCCGGTGATCCGCCCGGCGTTGAGTTCGGTCCCCGGCTGCCGGACCAGCCCGCGGACGGCGACCAGCTGGTCCACCAGCTCGTCGACGGCCGAGACGCCGAGCGCCGCGTCGTTGCCCGCGTGCGCCTCGCGGCCGGTGACCGTCAGCCGGACCCGGGAGGAGCCGCGGCGCGCGGTCTTCACCCGGCCGTCCGGGTGCGAGGGCTCCAGGCCCAGCACGGCGGCGGCGCCCCGGAGGTGGCGCTCGACCAGGATCCGGCCGCTCGGGCTGCCGACCTCCTCGTCGGAGACCACCACCAGGCGGACCGTGCGGTGCGGCCGCTGCCCCAGGTCGGCGAGGAGTGCGAACGCCCCCTCGATCAGTGCCAGCCCGGCCTTCATGTCCAGTACGCCGGGGCCGCTGAGCAGCCCTTCGGACTCCTCCACCGGCCAGTCCGCGAGGGTGCCGACCGGCCACACGGTGTCGTGGTGGCCGACGACCAGCAGATGCGGGAGGTCCGCCCGCCGACCGGGCCACTCCACCACCAGATGGTCGCCGGCCGGGCCGGGCTCACGGACGACCTCGGCGCCGGTGGCCCGGAAGCCCGCGGACAACTCCTCCGCCAGCGCGTCCAGCCGCGGGGCGTCCCCCGACGGGGACTCCATCCGGGCCAGCTCCGCACACCGCCGCCGGACCCCGCCGGCCAGCGTGCGGGCCCGGCTGCCGAGCGCCTGCGGCAGACCAGGGAGCGCCGCCGTCGCGGCGGAGCCCGGCTGGGCCGCCCCCACCGCGCCCGGGCCGGGTGCCGCCGCGACGGTGATCGCGCCGGTGACAGCGCCGGCTGCTGCGGCGGTGACCCCGGTGGCGGCTTCGGCGGTGAGAGCCGCGACGGCTGCGGCGTCGGCCCGACGGGCGGGCCGGGGGGCGGCGCCGCCGTTCCTACTGTCGCCGTCCGGCGCACCATCCCCCGGCTGCCGATCGACGGAGGCGCCACCGGAGGCGGGCGCGGAACCGGTGACCGCCGCGTCGACGGTGTGCGCGGTCATCGGGCACCTCCCGTGCCGACGGTACTCAGCGGATGCGCCGCACCCGCGAAGACCGCGCTGCGGACGGACCGGCGGACCCCGGTGCGCCGGCACCGGAGTGCGGTGCGCTCGAGTCCGGTGCGCTCGAGTCCGGTGCGCTCGAGTCCGGTGCGCTCGAGTCCGGTGCGCTGCGCTCCGGTGCGGCGGCAGGACGCCGGGCTTGGCAACGTCAGGTGGTGCGACCTCGGGTGCGACCTCGGGCTGGGCAACACTGCGTCCTCCTCGCTCGGTCCGGTACCCCGGCTCGGCCCGGGGCCCGCGGACGTCGGCCTCGATACCTCGGTGCGGACGGGCACCGGTGCAGGGCGGGCCGAGAAGCGAGCCTAGAAGATTCGTTCGTCTCCCTGCGAGGTGGCCCGGGTGTTCCACGTCCATCGCGGCCGGTGGCGGGGGCACCCCTCGGGGAATCTCCGGCAGGGGCGGCCGCGCCGAGGCCTGGCGCGGAGCGCGGGTGCGGCCGACGGATCGCACCCGTCTCCACCATGGACCTCGCCCGGCGCTTCAGCACCGCGAACCGCCTCGGCGGGCCCGACTCCACGCCTGATGGGTGACGCGGCTTCGCGGTAACATGTTCGCACTGTCGAATGACAGATATTGAAATCTGTCATCCCACATGCCATAGTTGTCATCAGTCACCCCTCATCCGATGTCCGTCATTCGATGTCCGTCATTCGATGTCCGTCATTCGATGGCCGTCATCCGACGGCCGTCATGCATCCCCAGCCCCACCAGCCCACGGAGCCACCTCATGACCACCGCTCTTGCCCGCACCCCCCTCGGCGCCACCGGCCTCACCACCTCCGTCCTCGGCCTCGGCCTGATGGGCATGTCGGACCTGTACGGCCCGGCCGACGAGGCCGAGTCCATCGCCACCATCCACGCCGCCCTGGACGCGGGCGTCACCCTGCTCGACACCGGCGACTTCTACGGCATGGGCCACAACGAGCTGCTGCTGCACGAGGCGCTGCGCGGCCGCGACCGCGCCGCCGTCGAGATCAGCGTGAAGTTCGGCGCCCAGCGCGGCCCGGACCGGAGCTGGCTCGGCTACGACGCCAGCCCCGCCGCCACCAAGTCGGCCCTGGCGTACACCCTGCGGCGGCTGCGCACCGACTACATCGACGTCTACCGCCCCGCCCGCCTCGACCCGAACGTCCCGATCGAGGAGACCGTCGGCGCCATCGCCGACCTGGTGAAGGCCGGGTACGTCCGGCACATCGGGCTGTCCGAGGTCGGCGCCGACACCCTGCGCCGGGCCGCCGCCGTGCACCCGATCAGCGACCTGCAGATCGAGTACTCGCTGATCTCCCGCTCGCTGGAGGCCGAGGTCCTGCCCACCGCCCGCGAGCTCGGCATCGGGATCACCGCGTACGGCGTGCTCTCCCGCGGGCTGCTCAGCGGCCACTGGCAGAGCGACCGGGAGATCGCCCCGAACGACTTCCGCGGCTACAGCCCTCGTTTCCAGGGCGACAACCTGACCCACAACCTGCGGCTGGTCGAGGCGCTGCGGTGGATCGCCGACGCGAAGGGCGTGAGCGTCGCCCAGGTCGCCATCGCCTGGGTCGCCTCGCGCGGCTCGGACATCGTCCCGCTGGTCGGCGCCCGCCGCCGGGACCGGCTCGCCGAGGCTCTCGGCGCACTGCGGGTCGAGCTGTCGCCGGACGACCTCGCGGCCGTCGAGGCGGCCGTCCCCGCCGGGTCCGCCGCCGGTGACCGGTACGCTGCCGCACAGATGGAGCACCTGGACAGCGAGCGCTGATCACCCCCGGCTCACCGCTCGTGAGAACCGCACGTTAGGACGTACCCCGCCGTGACCACGGAGAGCACACTCACCCCCGAGCAGATCCTGAGCGCGGCCGAGGACGTCCTGCGGCGGTTCGGTCCGGCGAAGGCGACCGTGGTGGACATCGCCCGCGCGCTCGGGGTCAGCCACGGCAGCGTCTACCGGCACTTCCCCAGCAAGGCCGCGCTGCGCGAGGCGGTCACCCAGCGCTGGCTGGACCGCGCGCACCACAGCCTCGCGGCGATCACCGTCGAGCGCGGACCGGCGGCCGAGCGGCTGCACCGCTGGCTGGCCACGCTGTTCGCGGCGAAGCGGGCCAAGGCGCTGGAGGACCCGGAGCTGTTCGCGACCTACATGACGCTGGTCGGCGAGCTGAGCGACACGGTCGAGGCCCACGTGGAGACCCTGGTCGGCCAGCTCGCGGACATCATCCAGGACGGCATCCACCAGGGCGCGTTCCGGCCCACCCACGTCCGGACCGCCGCCCGCGCGGTGTTCCAGGCGACGGCGCACTTCCACGACCCGGCGCACTCCGCCGAGTGGGGCCGGCCCCAGGCCGATGCCGACTTCGAGGCGGTCTGGACGCTGATGCTGCACGGCCTCAAGGGTTCCTGACCCGAGCCGGACACCGGCCGGTGCGGGGACCGAACCCGTTCGCGCCACGGCGCCGGGGACGCCAGGACCAGCGGCCGGACCGCACCCGCCAGCAGTACCCCGCGCCCACCCGGCTCCCCCACCCGACCACCCCGACCCCGGCCCCGGGCGCCGCTCCGGACCCGGCTCCGTACACCGCTCCGGACCCGGCCCCCGGCCGGGCCCCTGGCCGCGGACCGACGACACCGCGATGGCGCTGACCTTCCTCGGGCACCTGGCCGAGCACGGCGAGGCACGGCCGGACGGGCTCGCGCGGGCCTTCGCCGCCCGTGACACCGCCGACCCGGACCGGGGCCACGGTCCGTCGATGCACCGGGGTGCTGCGGCAGATCGACGGCGGCGCGCACTGGCACACCGTCACCACGACGGGCCGGGCCCGGGGTGGCGCCGTCGTGCGCGCGCAGCGCGCCGCCCGTCAGGGCCTGTCCGGCGGATCTTGTCGGATCGGCGTGC